>JBMFPM010000065.1:0-8587 GCA_049969135.1 Anaerolineae bacterium | reverse complement strand
TCGCTTTCGCTTTTGCGGCCGGGAATAACGGGAATGCCTGCCTCGTTTTCTGCGAAATCACGGTATATTTCCAATATCCGCAGCGTCTCGGCCATGGCTTCCTCGGCTGTGGCATGCGCTGTATGCCCTTCCTGCCACAGGAATTCGGTAGTGCGCAGGAACAAGCGGGTGCGCATCTCCCATCGTACTACGTTACACCACTGGTTAATAAGTATCGGTAAGTCACGATAAGAGCGGACCCATTGGGCATACATAGCGTTGATAATGGTCTCGGATGTAGGCCGGACAATCAGCGGCTCTTCTAGCTGTTTGCCACCCCCATAAGTTACCACAGCCAATTCCGGCGAGAAGCCTTCCACGTGCTCTGCTTCTTTCTTGATAAAGCTCTCGGGGATAAACAAAGGGAAATAGGCATTTTTGTGCCCTGTAGCTTTAAAGCGTTGGTCTAACGCCTTTTGTATATTCTCCCATAAGGCGTAGCCATAAGGACGGATGACCATGCAGCCCTTCACCGGGGCATAATCGGCCAATTCTGCTGCCTGTACGACATCCGTGTACCAACGCGAAAAGTCCACGCTTGCCGGTGTAATCTTCTGTGCCATTGCTGCTCTCCTCAGATCAGTTTAGCGCTCACCCGATTCGTCACCTAGGAGGTGAGACGGACGGAAAGGAACAGGAAGCAATTCGCGCAAGGTATATACCTTGTAATTGCCTGAGGCATTTGTTGCTAGAACGCGCATCTCCGGTCCGAATTCAGCCAGCACCTGCCGACAGGCACCGCATGGCGCTCCCCCGTTCTCGGTAACTACAGCGATGGCGACAAACTCGCGTTCGCCATCGCATACCGCCTTGAATGCGGCTACACGTTCTGCGCAAATAGTCAAGCCATAGGACACGTTCTCGATATTACAGCCAGTATACACTTTGCCCGATGCTGTCAGAAGCGCTGCTCCTACTCGATAGTGAGAATAGGGTACATACGCTCGCTGACGCACCTCAGTCGCCAGTGCAACAAGTTCTTTATCTTCCACGTCTTTCTCCTCGCTAATTTTATGTGGGGACGGATTGGCATCACTAGGGTTGCTCTGCTCGTCCGCTGTTTTTGACCTTACTCGAGCTGGGACTCCATAAGCTGTGCTATCCGGTGGCACATCGTGGGTGACCACTGAGCCTGCTCCAATACGTGCTCTCGCCCCAACCCGTACGGGTGCTACCAGCATCGTGTCGCTGCCGATAAAGGCGCCCTCTTCGATCACGGTACGATGCTTTTTAATGCCATCAAAGTTGCAGGTAACAGTGCCTGCACCAATATTCACATCGGCTCCTATAGTAGCATCCCCGATGTAACTGAAATGCCCCATTTTTACACCTGGGCCGAGGTAGGAAGCTTTGACCTCGCCAAAGTTGCCCATATGCACGCCCTCAGCTAGGTGGGCTCCCTGACGCAAGTGTGCAAAAGGCCCAATCGAGACTTTGTTTTCCACCGTTGCTCCCTCGAGCACGGAAGCCTCTATACGACAGTCATTGCCAATCTGGGAATCGCGGATGATGGTATTCGGCCCGATCAGGCAATTCATTCCAATGCAGGTATCGCCTTGCAAATACGTGTTCGGGTAGATTACCGTATCCTGTCCTACTTGTACCGTAGCATCAATATAAGTGGAAGAGGGGTCAACAAGGGTTACCCCAGCACGCATGCAATGCTCTCGAATGCGTTGCCGTACTACCCCCTCTACTCTGGCTAGGTGCAAGCGATCGTTCACCCCCAAGGTTTCTAAGGGATCCGCGACACGTATCGCCTCCACGAAATGGCCTTCGGCTACAGCCATACCCACCAGGTCGGTCAAGTAGTACTCTCCCTTTGGACTACGCGGCAGCCGGGGTAAATGCGCCCAAAGCCAAGCTGCGTCAAAGCAATAGACACCTGGGTTCAGTTCGCGAATTGCCAACTGTTCTGGCGTAGCCTGGCTCTCTTCGACAATGCCGATCACTCGTCCTTGCGCATCGCGCAGGATACGGCCAAAGCCCATCGCCTCCTCGTGGACACAAGTGAGCATGGTGATTGGGTTTAAGTTTGCCTTGTGAGCCTGAACCAGAGAGTGCAGCGTTGCCCCTGAGAGCAACGGCATATCACCATACAACACGAGGATTGTCTCCGCACGACCTTCCAATTCCTCACGTGCTTGCAGCACTGCATGTCCTGTGCCTAGCTGTTGTTCTTGCAAAATATAGGTAACGGCATCGTCCAAAGCCTGACGTACCAAGTCTGCTCCATAGCCCACGACCAGCACAGGTTTCTCCTCGCCCAGTGCTGCGACTGCATCGAGGACATATTTGACCATCGGCTGACCAGCAATGGGATGCAAGACCTTGGGTAGCTTGGATTTCATCCGTGTACCTTGCCCAGCGGCCAATATCACTACCGCCAGCTTATTCATCATGCCTCCAAAGTAAGGTCAAAATCAAGTCCAAGAAACCCGTTTTCGCAAAGAAAACGGGTTTCTGAACCGCATTCTGGACGCAGCCGTATAAAGAAGCTGGGGCGGGAGGGTTCGAACCTCCGTTAACGGATCCAAAGTCCGCTGTGCTACCACTGCACCACGCCCCAAATCAATGGCAATTCATTGTAGCATAATCCAATCATATCTGCAAATGCGCGCATTCCACTAATTCGTTAATTTGACAAAATCATCACATCATCGTATACTTTTTATACAGGCAACGGAGCCCACGGATAAACCGTGGGCTTTGTGTATCGGCGGTGACCAGGACGAGTAGCTGGCAGCACCGTTCCAGGGAGAGAAAGCCGTAGACTGCAAGCTTTCTTAACGGAAATCCAGCGAAAACCCCCTGTGAGCCGGCTCCGGAAATGCATGAGAAGCAGAGTATGGAGCCCCGGAGGCACCCGTTATCGGCCACAAGGAGGACAACCAACTGGTGGTTGTCGAAATTGGGTGGAACCGCGTGAGGCCCCTCTCGCCCCTTGGTGAGAGGGGCTCTTTGTTTGGGTGTTGCTACCCACTGATTGCTGGTAGGATAAGGAGAGAGAAGATGGCTGAACAATATGAACAAAGTGATGAATTCCTGCACAAGTTGAGGCACTCCGCTGCCCATGTCATGGCTCAGGCTGTGCTCGAAAAGTTCCCCGAAGGCAAGCTAGCTATCGGCCCGGCGATTGAGGAAGGGTTTTACTATGATTTTGACCTGCCACGTCCCTTGACCCCGGAGGACCTGCAGGAGATCGAGGCACGCATGAAGCAGATCGTGCAAGAAGATCACCCCTTCGAGTACCGTGAAGTTTCTGAAGCAGAGGCACGGGAGATCTTTGCCAACCAGCCCTATAAGTTGGAACTGATTGAGGACATCCTAGCTGGCGGCAAGGATGAGTATGGCGAAGCTTCTGAGGGACCGCCCAAGTTGAGCATTTACAAACACGGTTCTTTTGTTGACCTGTGTCGTGGTCCGCACGTGTCCAACACGCGTGAGATCAATCCAGAGGGCTTGAAACTGCTTAATGTAGCAGGTGCCTACTGGCGTGGCGATGAGCACAGACCTATGCTACAACGAATCTATGGTACCGTCTGGCCCACTAAAGAGCAACTGGAAGCATACTTGCACAAGTTGGCTGAAATCGAGCGCCGCGACCACCGCAAGCTGGGGCGTGAACTGGATCTGTTCAGCACGCACGAGATCGGCGGCGCAGGATTGGTCTATTGGCATCCCAAAGGGGCGCTCATCCGTGAGATCATCGAGAACTTTTGGCGGCAAGAGCACCGCAAGCGAGGCTATGATATTATTTATAGCCCGCACATCGGTCGGCTAGACCTGTGGAAAATCAGCGGTCACTGGGACTTTTACCGTGACATGATGTACTCGCCAATCAACATTGACGGGATTGAGTACCTGCTCAAGCCAATGAACTGCCCCTTCGCTGTGCTGATATATAAGACGAGGACGCGCTCTTATCGCGATCTCCCGCTGCGTTGGGCAGAACTGGGCACGGTCTACCGCTATGAGCGGAGCGGTGTGCTGCATGGTATGTTGCGCGTGCGCGGTTTCACGCAGGATGATGCCCATATCTTCTGCCGCCCAGACCAACTCATGGATGAAATTGTCGGCGTGCTGGACTTGGCTTTCTTTATGCTGCGAACCTTTGGCTACGAGCAATTCGACGTGGAGCTATCAGTGCGCGATCCGGCGAACAAGGCAAAGTACATCGGCGAGGATAGCGTTTGGGAGACCGCTGAGTCTGCTCTGGAAGAAGCGCTCAAGCTGCGTCAAATCGCGTACAAGGTGATGCCCGGCGAAGCCAAATTCTACGGCCCAGCGATTGACATCAAAATGCGCGATGCGCTGGGACGTGGCTGGCAAGGACCCACGATCCAGGTGGATTTCAACTTCCCGGAGCGCTTTGACCTCACCTTTGTCGGCGTGGATGGCAAGGAGCACCGTCCGGTGATGGTGCACCGCACCGTGCTGGGCAGTATGGAGCGCTTCGTAGGCGGCTTGATTGAGCACTATGCCGGTGCTTTTCCGGTGTGGTTATCGCCTGTCCAGGTAGAAGTTATTCCTATTGCCGACCGCCACAACGAATATGCGCGCCAGGTGCTCCAGCGCTTGAAGGAAGCCGGACTCCGTGCCGAACTGGACGACAGCGAAGAGCGCATGAATGCCAAAGTGCGCAGAGCGCAGTTGCAGAAAATCCCGTATATGCTGATCGTGGGCGACAAAGAGGTTCAGAATGGAACCGTGTCCGTGCGCCTGCGCAGTGAGGAAAACTTGGGGCCCAAACCGCTAGAGGAATTCATCGCTATGGCGCTAAAGGTGGTCGAGGAAAAGAAGAACGTATAGCTAGCGCTTACTCGACGGTGATCAAGTCCTTGATCTGTGCAAAGATGCCGTCTCCGATTCCCTTCACCTTCTTGATGTCCTCAGGACGCTGGAAGGAGCCATTGGATTGGCGATAATCTACGATACGCTGCGCCAGGGTGGGGCCAATGCCGGGCAGTGTTTCCAGTTCACCCGCACTGGCAGTATTGATATTGATTTTCTGCCCTGGCGCAGAGGACATCCCGCTGCTAATCACACGTGGCACGGTGGTAGGCAGAACGGGTGTGGCTTGCTCATTTTTGTAAGGCACATAAATTTGCTGCTCATCGTACACGCGTTGTGCCAGATTCACGCGCACCAGATCAGCTTCCGCTAGCGCACCCCCAGCGGCAAAAACGGCTTGTTCCACGCGGCTGTCCCAGGGAACGGCATAGACGCCGGGGGATGCAACAGCTCCAGAGACATAGACCTGAATGGGCCCAGGTGTAGCAGTAGGCACTCGGGTTTGTGCAGCGGGAGGCGTAATAGGATAAATCACAATCGACGCGGGTGCTGGCTTTCTGATGAAAAAGAGCATTGCACCCAGTGCACCCAAAGAGATCAGGCCCATCAGCGTGCCTACTCCAACTGCTTCACGGTGCTTTTCCATCCATTGACTGAGCGTTGATCTCACTTCACGTGAAGCCTTTCCTTAAAATCAAAATCCGGTCTTACCAAGAGAGTCGGCCAGTATTGTTTATAAATACTTAGGTCAAAGCCTTTACATCGAAACTGTTTCTGCCGCACCGGGTTCCACGTGCACAGATATCCGTGCGATCTCTGGGCATTCCTGTTTGATGCGCTCTTCAATGACTGTTGCAATGTCATGCGCCTGGGCAATGGGCAATTGCTCATCCAAGGCACAGTGCAAAGCAAGGAAGAGCTTCCCTTCCGCCTTGTATACAGTAACTCCGTGGCAATCGCGTACCTCTGGCACAGAAGACGCAATCTCCCGTACCTTCTGCGCGATCTCAGAATCATCAGAAAGCTGATCGTACACCGTGCTCGCAACCGAAATCGGTTCAATATGCGTGCTGATTTCAGCAATCTCCGGTATCTGTGCCTTGATCTTATCTTCCAACAAACTGGCTTGAGCATGGGCCTGGCCTAGTGTCAGTTTGTCCGATACCTCTAGGTGCAGATCTACAGAATAGCGCCCGTTGACTTCATGGACGTTGAGGTGATGGATCACAATTCCTAAGCTGTGGGCTATTTCATCCACTCTGGCAAACAGGTCTTGGTGCGGCGATTGATCGCTGCGGGATTGCGGTTCGACATGGATAATTACATCTCGCACTCCTGGAAGCGTCTCTTGAAGTTTGCGCTGTACCTGGTGGGCAATGCCATGCGCTTGTGCCAGAGGCATATCCGGTGCCACACGGATATGCAAATCGAGGTGGATGTCGTCCTCCTGGCCACGGCTGCGGATGTGGTGGTAACTCTCGACTCCCGGTACCTGTTGCACAACTTGGGCCACTTTCTCGACATCAACGGCTATGGCATCCGTCAGGATGCGCGTGCTACTGCGGATGATATCTAGGCCGAGTTTGGCAATCATGACTGCTATGGCCACAGCCAGCAAAGTGTCAATAATGGGATAGCCTATCCGCACCAGAATTAATCCGCCCAGGACACTCAGAGAAACAAAGATGTCTGCGCGGGTGTGCAGCGCGTCTGCCACCAGAAATTCGCTGCGCAGTTGCTTGCCTCGCCGCTCTTCGTAGAAGGTAACATACAAGTGGACGGCTATGCTGATCAATAGGGAGGCAAAGCTCCACACGTTGATCTCTGGCACAATACGATGCAGTAAACGCTGATAAGCACTGGTCAGGATTTGAAAACAGGTGAAAAAGAGGAGCACTGAGACAGCCAGCGTCATCAGGATCTCATAACGGCGGTGCCCATAGGGGTGGTCTGCATCCGGCGGACGACGCGCCAGGTAGATGGCGATTAACCCCATAATGTTGCTCACGGAATCAAATAGGGAATCAAAGCCATCTGCGATGATGCTTAAGGAGCCAGTGGCGTAACCAACCACGATCTTGGCAACAGTCGCCACCAGGTTCAAGAACATGGTATAGATGAGCACAAAGCGAACAGCACCAAAGTTTTCCATTACCTACTCCGCATTCTTCTATAACGATGGCCATTATAGTCCAACGTCCTGTTTTTACCAAAGAGTCTCCATCACACAGCCGAGCCTCTACAACACAGGTTCAGGGCGCTTGTTGGACATAGGTCATGAACCTCATATAATTAAGGCCAGCTTGTGCATCCTAGGTTCTCGTTCGCATTCTTGCAGCGGTATTGAGGAGGTTCACTTGGCACAGTACAAACTAGCTTATGGGCATTCGGTACAGATCATATCATTACAATCAGACAACGTTATTCTATTGGCAGAGCGCGAGCAGCCTTTGCCCCTGGCTTCTGAAGATGACTTGGTGCAGCATGCTTTAGAAAACCCCATTGGCTCGGCCCGCCTCAGTGCATTGGTACGCCCTGGTCAGCGGGTTGTGATTGTGGTGAGCGACATCACTCGTCCTTGTCCGACGGCGCGTTTGCTTCCCTTCCTACTACGCGAGTTGCAGTCTGGGGGAATCGAGGAAAAAGACCTGCGCATCGTCTTTGCTCTGGGCAGTCATCGTTGCCTGAAACCCGAGGAGCAGGCGAAGCTGGTCGGTGAAGACGTATTTGACCGCATTTGTTGCGGGGACATCGGACCTGGGCCATTCATCGAAGTAGGACGCACAAGCCGTGGCACACCCGTACAGGTATTCCAGCCCGTGGTTGAAGCCGATTGGCGTGTGTATGTCGGCAACATCGAATATCACTATTTTGCTGGCTACACGGGTGGAGCGAAGGCAGTGTTACCTGGCGTGTGCAGCTTGGAGACAATCACGGCCAATCACTCCTGGATGGTGCACAACAGCGCAGTGGCTGGCCGCATCGCAGGCAACCCGGTGCGCGAGGATATCGAAGAAGCGGCTCTATTCCTTGGCCCTTCCTTCCTGCTCAATGTGGTGCTGGATGGCGAGAAGCACATTGTAGCAGCCGTGGCGGGAGATGTGACTCTTGCTCACCGCCAAGGCTGCCGCAAAGTGGATGAACTATACCGAGTACCGTTGGCACAGCGCGCTGACATCGTGCTGGCCAGTGCGGGTGGTTGGCCGAAGGATATTAACTTGTATCAGGCACACAAAGCTTTAGAAAATGCCGCTCATGCAGTACGCGATGACGGAATTGTCATTCTCCTGGCAGAGTGCGCAGAGGGCTTTGGCCATCCCCGTTTTGCCGAATGGATGACTTGCGGGGATCCACCGGATAAACTACTCCAACGAATCCAGGAGCAATTTGTACTTGGAGGGCACAAGGCAGCCGCTATCGCCAAAATCCGCCGTAGGGGAGTGCGCATTTTCCTTGTCTCCGCCATGGATGCCAAGGTGGTGCGGAGCACTGGCTTCGAGCCTTATGCATCGGTGCCAGAGGCGCTAGCCGCTGCACAGGAGGAAATGGGAGAGGCTGCGCGATTAGTCATCATGCCTCATGCTGGTTCTACTCTACCCGCTCCAGAATAGTAGCAATGCCCAAGCCGCCGCCACAGCACATCGTCTGTAAGCCGTAATGGCTGCTGGTGCGCTCCAGAGCATGGATTAAAGTTACCATGAGCCTGGCTCCAGTTGCGCCCAGTGGATGACCTAAGGCGATAGCGCCGCCTTGC
>JBMFPM010000064.1:0-8623 GCA_049969135.1 Anaerolineae bacterium | reverse complement strand
CACTGCATCGTATCACAAGTATGCACCAACAGCAAGCCAGAAAGGCAATCGAGTTCACCGTTCAGCAACCGTTCCGTTACCGTTCGTGCCAAAGCACAGGAAAAGGAAGGGATGTGTGCATCGGCTAACGCCACTCGCCCATGCCCCTGCATTAAGCGCACGGGGATAAAGCCTGCTGCGTGCAATAACTCAACTGGCGCGTAGGTGCACAGATAGCCAAAAGCATGTCTGGTAGGATAGCGCAACTGCCGCTCATTACAGGGATGGGACAGGAAATCCTGGTACCACTGGATTTGGTCACCCACCAAGTTTTTGCCCACGTGAACTCCTGTTCCCTGAGCCATGCAACATGCCCCGTTTTGCCTAAAATAACCTTAATACATCTTCTACTTTGGGCGGACAACCGCGTGCTAAAGGCAATCCATGCTCCTCGGCAAACTGACGGGCACAATCGCCCACGCAGATAACCTTGCCATGTCCGATCGGTAACTGATTGGCATGGCCCATGACAATATCCAGGCGCCGCCACCTTCCACGATACAGGAACTTGAGCTGGCGCCAACGGCTGCTCTTCACCGCCTTGAAGGCATAATACAATACCCAATTGCAACCACTGCACGAATCATGGATATGCTCGTAGACATTTTTGTATACGAAATAGCCTTGGTAATCGAAAGCAAAGGAGCGTTGTGCTTCCTCAATGCTTAACCCCACCGCCTCCACAAATGGCAAGGGCGGGATGTGAGGCGCATGCTCTGGAGGAAAACCCATCAGTTGCCGGCAGACATTGTCCACCTCAACCATGTCTGTGCCAGCCACCAACACATTCATTTCCACCGGCCGACCATAACGCCATGGCCCATTGCCTTCCAGAGCAATAATGCCATCCACAATGGTCAGCGCTGGGCGAACAACGTCCGCCAAGGCCCGAATGCACTCGTTTAATCCAAGGCGATGAAAACGACGCTTGTCGGCAGCAGTGAGCAACCCCTTTTGATTTTTCATGCCCAGCGTGACACCCGTCTGGACATGTGTCTTCATCTTGGCAATATTGATGTATTCGTGAGTAAGCAAATAGGTAGGCAGTTTGAGCTCGCCATAAGGCCAAGAGACGGTGAAGCGCTCAGCGTGCTCCAGGTCAACCAGGGTAGCATCGTAGCGCTCAGCTACCGTGCTGTATCCGTTCTTGCGCAAAGCGATCTCCGCATCTCGACCGACAATGCCACCTTCGCCAATAACCACCGGCCTTCCTGGAAACAACCTCAAGAAAGCGTCAACGACAGCAGGGTCTGTATACAATCCCTGTCCAGGAGGCCCCGAGTCAGGCACATTGGGCTTGACAAACAATGCCTCGCGTTGAGGAGTATAGCCAACCAATCGGAGCAATTCGGCCATGCTTTGGTCTAGATTATCCAATGTAGCTCGCACGATACCAACGGTCATGAACTCTCGCTTTCTGCAGTGGATGGCTCTCGCAAATAAGCTTGGATCAGATATACCCCACGAAAATGCCCTTGTGTCAAGTAGGTAATATACGGTTCCTTGCCTAGCAAGCGCTTCTGAATGGCACGAACGCTATACCCTTGGCGATGCAGATCACGCACTTTTGCCCCCAATTCCTCGAGATAGGCGATCTTCCGCTGGATCTCAGCTGTGGGATGGTTCATGCGCACAGAGCCACTCCCTGGAAACAGAACCGTCACATCTAGCGCTGCCAGCTTTTTCAGCGAAGCAATCACCTCATAGATACCATAGTCGGGCCTGGCAGCACGGTCCTGCCCTCCAATATACGCATCGCCGGTAAAGAGCCAACCCCGCTTCGGCTCATAGAGACAGATGTGATCTGGACTATGCCCTGGCGTGTGCAGCACTTGAAAACGGCAGTGTTCTGTCTCTACCCATTCCTCCAGAGGCTGGCCTTGGGAGGGCTGTGGCCATCCCCAGAAGAAACGGCGATAAGGCTGTAGATATTGTAGCTTTGGATTTGACAAAATTGGTAAAGCTAGTGGATGTGCCAGGATTGGGACGCCGTACACCTGCTGCACCAGCCCGTTTGCCCCGATGTGGTCCTCATGACAGTGGGTATTGACGACCTGTTTTACCACCAACGTCCTTGCAGACAAGGCGTTCAAAAATTCACGCGCCGTATAGGCACAAGTCGTATCAACCAGCAAGCCATCCGCCCAATAAGCTGCCGTGTGATAGAAAGTATGGCCCAAAATGCTGCGCGCGGCTCGAAATGACACTACCGAGCCATGCTCCCTTACTTCAAGCATAGAGCCTCCATCGTCATCACTGCGTTATTGCTCACCTGCCGACTCTAAGGCGGAGCACAAGGCTGCCCGTACTTCAGGTGGTAACCGAATCGGTCGCATATCTTGCAGACCGACCAACACCTGCACCGTCCGACCATTGGCAAGCAATCGTCTGTCTTCTGCGTGCACGATTTCATTGGCTAAGGCAAAACTGGAATGACGTACCTCTTCCACCCAGGTGCGGACAATCAGGCGATCATCAAAATGTGCTGGCGCGTGATAACGGCAGTAGGCTTCCACAATGACCAAGCCAAGCCCGCTTTGCTGCCAGATACTGCGATTTAGGCCTAAAGCACGCAAATAGTTGACCCGGCCCACTTCCATATAAATGAAATAGTTGGCATAGTAGACTACGCCCTCGGCATCCGTTTCAGCATAGCGCACACGGATTTCAGATTCGACAACACGCGGCTTATTCACGGTACTCCTCACCTGTATCCCTTTGGAATGATTGCGAAAATAGCAGGGCAAACTCTCTGGCACCCTATTTGGGAAAGAGTATGCCCTGCTATGTGGCTATTTTAACACGCCTAGTAACAGGCGGACAAGGGTTTTCCTATATCTTGCTCCCAGCTCCCACAGCCTTCAGTTGCTTAATCAGCTCTGGGATGACCTTATACAGATCACCCACAATGCCCACATCAGCGATCTGGAAAATTGGAGCGGAAGGATCCTTATTAATCGCCACAATGAACTTGGATTCCTTCATCCCCGCCTGGTGCTGGATAGCTCCCGAGATGCCGCAAGCGATATAGAGATCAGGGTGCACAGTCTTTCCCGTTTGACCCACTTGGTGATCGTGGTCAATCCAACCCGCATCTACAGCCGCTCGTGAGGCACCGACTTCCCCGCCCAGAGCTTCGGCCAGTTCTTCAATCAGTTTGAACCCCTCAGGCCCGCCCAAACCCCGACCGCCGGAGACAATGATTTTGGCATCTTCCAGGTTCACCCGGCGCCGTGCTTCCTTAACCACCCGCAGGATGTTGATATTTAAATCTTCTGCGCTGATGTTCACCGGCACACGCTCGATCTCTCCTTGTCGAGACGGGTCTGGCTGCGGCGCACGCATCACGCCCGGGCGCACTGTAGCCATTTGTGGCCTATGGCGCGGGCAGACAATGGTAGCCATGATATTGCCGCCGAAAGCAGGGCGCGTCTGTAAGAGCAAGCGCTCGCCTTCATCAATATCCAGCCCGGTGCAGTCAGCAGTCAAGCCCGTGTAAATGCGCTGTGAAATACGCGGTGCCAAATCTCGACCAACCGTTGTCGCGCCAAAGAGCACAATCTCCGGCTTCTTGCTCTGTATGAGGTCGGCAAGAACTTTGGCATAGGCATCGGTGCGATAATGTTCCAGCAGTGGGTCATCAGCCAGGTAGACGGTATCCGCGCCATCGGCAATGAGCTCCTGTGCCAGATGCTCCACATTATGGCCTAGCAGAACGGCTTCTGCCTTAGCCCCCAGTGTGTCTGCCAATTCCCGTGCTTTGCCCATTAATTGGTGCGCTACTTTGGTCAACACGCCATCCCGCTGCTCGGCAAAGACCCACACATTGCGGTATTCCTGCACCCGGACCTCGCCTGCTACCCGCACGCCAATAAACAGCGCTCCTTCAGGGCACTGATCTACGCAAGCCCCGCAGTCTACGCAGCTCTCGTAGACCTTTGCCTTGCCGTTCACAATCTCAATTGCCCCAAAGGGACAGGCAAAGACACAGGTACCACACCCAGTACACTTTTCTAGATCAACCTTCAGCTCCATACATTGCCCTCCTTAACGATGTAGATTGCTCTCAAGAATGCTCCCTCTACTGTGCCTTTTTGCATTGCGCGAGTTGCCTTTCAATAGCTTTCCCCAAGCGTTTGATGCCCTCTTCGATCATCTCCGGGGTAGCAGTCGAGAAGGTCAAGCGAAGCGTGTTCCGCCCACTCACCCCATCCGGATAAAAAGCGCTGCCCGGCACAAAGGCAACTTTTTCCTCCAGAGCTGCCTTCAATAACTCCATCGAATCCATGCCTTCGGGGAGAATCACCCATAGAAAGAGACCTCCTTGTGGCCGAGTCCAGCGCACACCAGGTGGAAAGTACTTTTCCATAGCCGAGAGCATAATAGCGCAGCGCTCTCTGTACATGTTCCGGATCGTCTTCACGTGCTGCCTTAAGAACCCCCGTTGACAAATGTCATTGGCAATCATCTGTACAAAAATGCTGGTGTGCAAATCGGCTGCCTGCTTGGCTTGCACCAGCCTGCCCAGCACTCTAGCAGGTGCTACAATCCAACCCAGTCGGATTCCCGGTGCCAGCGTCTTGGAAAACGTGCTCAAATAAATGGTATTTTCTTTGTGTAGGACAATAATAGGAGTGATATCCTCCCCCTCGAAACGCAACTCTCCATAGGGATCATCCTCAACAATGAACACACCGTACCGCGCTGCCAGTTCCACCAACTTGTGCCGGCGCTCCAAAGATAATGTCACCCCAGCCGGATTGTGGAAATTCGGCAAAGAGTAAATGAATTTGACGCGTTCGCGCTTCAGTATGTCCTCCACCAAATCAACTCGCGTTCCGTCATCATCTAATGGAACAGTCACGAAGCGTGCCTCATAAGAGTTCCAAGCTTGAATCGCGCCCAAGTAGGTGGGCCGATCTGTGAGAACCGTGTCGCCTGGGTTGAGAAAGACCTTGCCAATTAGATCAAGGGCCTGCTGCGAACCATTCACGATCAGAATGTTTTCTTCCTCAGCAGGAACGCCATACTTCTGCATTTTCGCTACTAGATACTGCTTCAAAGGCGGATATCCCTCGGTTACGCTGTACTGTAAAGCCTGTGGGCCTTCGCGCTCCAAAATATAGCGACAGGCTTCCTGAAACTCCCGGATTGGGAACAACTCAGGCGCCGGCATACCCCCGCCTAGAGAAATGAGCCCAGGCGTGGACATTAGCTTGAGCGTTTCACGGATGATGGAACTGGTCATGCGCTCCGTCCGCTTGGCGAGAGCGGCTTCCCAGTCGGTAGTCCATTTGCCATCCCAATTGACCACACTGTCAGTCATAGCTTTCTCCTTCCAAAAGTCTTCCTTAACAGGCTCCATTGCCTGTTGTAATATAGCAAATTAACCATTGCCTTGTTTGTGAGCCACATGCGTCCCTTCGTAAGCACTCACTATTTGGCATGCCACGGCAGCACTCTGCTCAATCTGCTGGATCACCCAATCTACCCCATCCGCTTTTTCTGTTGCGCCTACCAGCACAGTAACCATGCCAAGCTCACCGGCTGTGCGCAGGTTGGGTAAAGCATCATCAAATGTGATGCATTCCTTGGCCTCCACGCCGAGCACCCGGAGTAAGCATTGGTAGGCAGCATGGTGCGGCTTGCCGATATACCCACTGTCCCTAATGTCAAAGATGCGCTCAAAGTGATGCGCTATTCCCAACGCTTTCAACACTTGCTGTGCATGTTCCCTGGGCGAGTTGGTGAAGATGATCTTGCGCCACGGTAAACGAGCCAATGCCCGATTCAGTTCTTCGTTGGGTACCAGAAACTCCTCCACAGAGAAATCATGGACATAGGCGAGATAATCGTCTGGGTCAACCTGAAACTCTATCATCAAACCACGCATGGTGGTACCGTACTCGCGCCAATAGCGTGGCCGTAACTTGTTGATCGTTTCCTCATCCATACCCAAACGAGAGGACATGTATTCGTTGATGCGCCGGCTCACCATTTGCATGACCCCAACATGTTCAGGGTACAGGGTATTATCCAGATCAAAGAGCGCACATTGTAGCCTACGCTGCCTCATGTTACACCCGATCACCCTCATGACTGCTCATCCGAGAGATTGCCGCATCATAGGTCTACTCATCTACCAACCCAGCCAGCCCCACCATCGCACGCCAAGTGCGATAGAGTGTCGGCATATCATCGTGCACGAACTCGATCGTGCGTCCATCCACGCGACGGCTGCCAGGCACCAGCTCAGCCATCTCAGCATGAATGCTTTGCTGGAAACTCACGGTCAGGGTAATCGGAGGTGGAACGACAAAGGGAGTCCCGCCCTTCTGCAGCGCCCGTATCGCTGCTTCTCGGATCAAGCTGTGCACCCTGCTCGGAGCTAGGCAACGCGCTGCACGCATTCCGTATGCATGCTTCACTGCCACCGTCTCAATATCGCCCAGGATAGAACGCGCCTCTGCAACAAGGGCTTCATCACCGGTGACAAGGATCACCGGGACGCCAAAATAGCCAGCCAGAGCAGCATTCAAACCGAGCTCCCCCACCAACTTGCCATTTAGCGCCACACTGTATACACGCCCACTGTACACATGGTTCAATACGCCATACATGGCACCTGCCTGGGCATGGTAGCCGATGAAAAACGCCGCATCGCAACCTTCATCAATGCCCTGCATCATGGAAAGCGGTTTCGGTGAGCCGCTGATAAGCTGCGCAACTGGATTCAGTTTCTCATGCAGGATATTGCGCATCGAACCATGCGCATCGTTCACAAGAATTTCGGTCACTCCTGCTGCCAATGCTCCCTCGATCGCTGCATTGACTTCATCAGCCATCAAATTGCGTGCGCGCTCGTACTCCTTCTCGCCAATGCCTGTCTGGGCAAAGTGCACGATGCCGGACACGCCCTCCATGTCAGCCGATATGTATACTTTCTTCATTACACCTCACAGACCTATGCTGCCTGTTTGCGGGTGGACAGGACAGCACTAAATGATGTTTTTCTGACGTAGTATCGCCACCAACTCTTTCGCCGCTTCTGCTGGCCCGCTCTTGATAATTTGCCCCGGCTCCTTTGGCGGCGGTGAGAAACTGCGTTTGACCTGCGTAGGAGACCCCTGCAGCCCAACTTGTTCCGGATTGGCGTCCACATCCTTCACGCCCCAGAACGTAACCTTGCGCTCCCGGTAGGCATTCATAATCGCGCCTGCGTGTGGATAGCGCGGTGTATTCGCCTCCTTCGTAATAGTCAAGAGCGCAGGCAGTTTAGCCTCGATCTCCTCATAACCATCCTCTATAGCCCTTTTTGCCCGCACCTTGCCATCTTCAATGACTAGCTCACGCACATAGGTGATCTGAGGAATTTTCAAGTATTCAGCCACCTGCGGGCCAACCTGAGCAGTATCCCCATCAATTGCCTGGCGGCCTGCCAATACTAGATCAAAATCGCCAATCTTTTTGAGAGCAAGCCCCAACGTGGTCGCAGTTGCCCAGGTATCCGCGCCTGCAAAAGCACGGTCGGTCAGCAGGATCGCTTCATCCGCGCCCATGGCCAGGGCTTCTCGCAGCGCATCCTCCGCCTGAGGCGGCCCCATGGAGAGCACAATCACCTGAGCCCCCATCTGCTCTTTCAGCTTCAGCGCCTCTTCAAGGGCATTCTTATCCTCAGGGTTGATAATGCTGGGTACGCCCTCACGGATCAAAGTCCCTGTTCTGGGATCGAGCTTGACTTCCGTGGTATCTGGAACCTGCTTAATCAATACGACGATCTTCATGGGTAATGTATCCTCCCTCTTCGTGATCAATCAATGGCCTAGGCGATTACCTGAGCCGCAGCCCAATGTTACGGAACAGGTTGCGGGCAATAATCTCACGCTGTATCTCGTTGGTCCCTTCAAAGATACGGGTGATGCGTACATCACGGTACATGCGTTCAATGGGATATTTCTTCATATAGCCCATCCCACCATGAATTTGCACTGCCATGTCCGCTGCACGGCAAGCTACTTCAGAACCAAAGACCTTGCACATCGCGGCCATGGTGCTGAATTCACGCCCCATGTTTCCGCTGTCCATCATCCATGCCGTGCGATAGACCAGAGAGCGCAACGCCTCTATCTCGATGGCCATATCTGCAATCATCCACTGGATCGCTTGTTTCGCCGCAATCGGAGCGCCAAACTGATAGCGACTCTTGGCAAATTCCATACTCATTTTTAACGCTTGCTGGGCTGCGCCAAGGCACCCCGCCGCGAGACTGATACGACCAACATCCAGGGTCTTCATAAAGGTAAGGAAACCAGCCCCAAACTGGCCCAGCACGTTTTCTGCTGGAACCCGGCAATCCTCAAAGAACAACTCTGCAGTAGGGGAACCGCGGATACCCATCTTTTCCTCCCTGCGCCCCACTTTAAAGCCCGGGAAGTCTTTCTCCACGATAAAAGCAGTCACCCCTCCCCGTGCGCCCAGCGCTGGATCCGTTACCGCCAGGACACTGATGACATCGGCGATGTCGCCGTTCGTGATCCACAGCTTCGAGCCATTCAGAATGAAGTAATCGCCATCCCGTATCGCC
>JBMFPM010000063.1:0-8645 GCA_049969135.1 Anaerolineae bacterium | reverse complement strand
ACAAGGCGTTCCTTATGAGGCGGTGCAACGCGGGGTCCTAGCGGTAAGCGGGGTAACTGGGCGTATGGAACGCATCGCATTAGGACAGGATTTCACCATAGTCATTGATTTTGCCCATACGCCCAACGCCCTGGAAAAAGCGCTGCGCACGGTGCGCACGATGACGCAGGGCAAGGTACTCGTCGTGTTTGGCTGTGCGGGGTTGCGCGACCGCACCAAACGTCCCCTTATGGGGGAAATCGCGGGCCAATTGGCTGACTATATCTTCCTCACTGCCGAAGACCCGCGTACCGAGGATGTCCATGACATCATCCGCCAAATTGCCGTTGGCTGCGAACGAGCCGGCCGCCGCGAAGGGGTAGATTTCTGGGAGATACCAGATCGCAGTGAAGCTATTTCTGCTGCCATTGCCATGGCCAAGCCGGGCGATTTGGTCATCGTTACCGGCAAAGGGCATGAGCGCTCGATGTGTTTCGGCACTACGGAATACCCCTGGAGCGAACACGAGGCAGTGGAAAAAGCGATCCGTGCGCGGCTTGGCAATAAGGCTTAGCGCAGCCTTCATGTCCTGATCACTGCATCCAGGCTGATCACCGGCCACTCAATCTCTGAAAATCATCCAATGTCTTGTAGAACTCGGGGGATACCCGCGCACCGATTACTCCCAGCCTGGTGAAAATCTCCCCGTGCAGCCCGTCAGGGTATTTGCCCGCACGCCAACAAACGTCAGCAATCATGTTACCAAGCCTGAGGCCCATGACGCAATTGCAGTACTCCTCTCGATTGTCTCCCTTGTCCCGCAGCACCATACCATTGGTCAAGCGCGCATCCAGGGTTTGGAGCAACAAATCATACACTGGGCCACGGTAGTTTTTGGGGAAAGAGATCGTCCCATCCAGACCCAACAGAAAATTGGTATCTCGCTCATAAGACGCATGTGGGATGATGGCTGCCCCGCCTTTGGCTAGGCTCAGCAAGCCATAAACTGGATTGGCTGGGAACATGGTTGCCAGTGCCTGTGGCGGAATGGGGGTATGCGTAGGCGTGGGAGTGTTCCATAACACGGCAATTCGCAGATAACCCTCCCTCAGTTCCACACAGTACGCCTGTCCATAAGGTAAGGGCACTCGGGTCCATTGGGGGTCCTCCATCATGCGTTGAAACAGCGCCGTCGCCAATGCCTGGGTAACGGCGTCAGGTGCGCCTTCCACCGCGAGGTCCTCAGGAAACAGCACTACAGCACCCTCCTCCGCTCGCGCAAACATGGTTGCAGTAGTAGTCAGGACTCCAACTCCTGTAAGCTCAACACGTGCCTGGAAATATATCCCTTCCGGATGGATGGCCGTGGACACACCTAGGAGTGAGACTCCTTCTTGTTTGATACTTTTCGGGAGTTGCTTGGCTAGCTCTTTGTCAGAAATTTCCACGGTGCGTAGCCCGGGAGTCGCGGTCACAGCATGCTCAACAGAGCACTTGGTAGGTGTGGGAGTGTAAGCTGGGGTAAAGGTTGCTGTTGGTGTAGTAGTGGCTGTTTGTGGGGGAGGTGTTGCGGTAGGAGTTGGCGACGGAAGCGGAGTAGAGGTATCTGTTGGCGTGGGCAGGGGTGTTGCGGTGGGAGTTGGTGTCGCACAAGCACTTGTCAGGATAAGCGCGAGGAGTGCCGCAATGGCTGCCCCATAACGGGTTTGTTGGTTCATGTTTCCTCCCACAGCCTGGTTTCCAGCACTTGATCATCACGAAAGTTCTCTAATTGTAAGTAATAACGGGCTGCCTCAAGGATCACTGTGAGGGGCACCAATCCCACAATCTCGCTGCCCACTACCGGAACTCCGTAACGTGCCGCTTCTATACGTACCATTTCTAACACACGGTAAAGGGGCGTCTGAAAGGGATCAACAATGTTCATTGTCACCTGTGCCAGGTTGCGTTCCTGAAGCATCACGCCCAGCGCTTTGACATTTTTTAGCCCACCGGTCTTGGCGCGTATCGCACGCGCGATGGCTTTGGCGATACGGACATCAGGGGTTCCCAAGTTGACATTGTATGCCACCAGGTAGATGCGCGCCCCGACCGCTGTCGCCCCTGCGGTTGGGTGGGGATGATCTGGGCCAAAATCAGGCTTCCACTCGGGATGTGCCATCTTTTGGGGCAATCCTTCGTATTCGCCTTGCCGCACATCGGCTAGGTTCCGCCGTTCAGGATGTGTGGCTGCTTCTTCGTATAAATAGACGGGGATACCCAATTCCTCGCCCAGACGTTGTCCCACCTGGCGAGCCACGGCAATCGCCTCTTCCATGCTGGCTTTGCCCAGGGGCACAAAAGGGATGACATCTACTGCACCCATGCGGGGATGTGCTCCACGGTGCTGATTCATGTCAATTAGTTCCACTGCCTTGGCAGAGACGCGAAAAGCAGCCTCGGCGGCTGCCTCTGGCGAACCCACAAAGGTAAGTACCGTGCGATTGTGGTCCTTGTCTGAAGCTACATCGAGCACACGTACCCCTGTGGCGGCAGCCACAATAGCGCGGATAACTTCCTCTCTCCTTCCTTCGCTAAAGTTCAGTGCACACTCCAGCAGCTTAGCCATTTCCCTATGATCCTTCTCCCCTAGCGGATAACCATGCCTCAGTAAGCACAAGGAGCAACAGTAGCAAGCTTGTCTTGGCCCAATTCAAAGCTTGCATCATGCGCAAAGCAACGCACAGAGTTGCAAATAGAGCCGCTAACGCACTCTGACGGGCAATGTGGGACATATTGCTTTCCCCATGTTTCAGCCACCAATGGAGCGCATATACCACAGGCAGAAAAGTGGTCAGGAGTGTTGGCCATAGGGCAACTACGACGATCCAACGGTTCCAGACGTCGGGAGGGTTGTAATAAGTGAAAGAGGCCAGTCCGGTCCAGCCAAGCAAGGCCAGAATGATGCAGAGGGCCAAGACGCCCCGCGTGCTCATCTATGGCTCCTTACCCTGTCGCCCTGTTGCGCAGAGCCTGTAACAGGTAGGCCAAAGCCTGTTCATAAAGGGCTTGGTTCTCTGCGTACAGGCGGCCAAAGCGCCGGTCATATTTTCCTTCAGAAACCAAGTAAGCAAGTGCGCCGAGGTAACTATGCCAGCGCGTGTAGGAGCCCTTGAGGATCCCCTGCGGGTCAAAGAGGAGCAATGGGTGTTGTTCACTGGCAATGACAAAGTGAGACGGCAGGTCAAAATGGGTCGCCTGAAGGAGGATGGCGACCAACTCTTCATCCTCGCCCCCGGGGAAACGCTCTAGGTCATGGCTCAGGTAGAGCAGAGGGTCGAACCCGATATCTTGCAGAATGCGGGTATAGCATTGCACGCCCCAGCGGCGAACGCTGTGCACACAACCGCTCTCGCCGATCCATACTTCTGGGCAAGCATCCGCATAGCCAAGGGGCAACTGGATCACGGCACGGCGGCTGTGCAATTGCCCCTGCGGATCAACATCCCAGTAATAAACAGTCCAATCTTCCGTGGGATAGAGCCCAGGAAGGTTGTTGATGGGCTTGCCATCGTCTTTAGCTGTGCTGGGGCGCATGGTGTTTCCTGAAGCCTTTGGCATGAGAACCCCTTCTCCATGACATACGAGGGAAATGTGATAGCATCATCCTGCCCTTTTCGCTTTTTAGTATAAGCGACGGTGGCAGTCTTGTCAATTCATCTTGGTTGCATCCCCTGTCCTGTGGTATAATGCTCGCCGGGAACTATGTCCATCGTGGTCGCAGAAAATCTAAGCAAATACTACGGGGCGCAGGATATCTTTTCGGGCCTCTCGTTCCAAATAGCTCATGGCGACAAGATCGCCTTGGTTGGTGCCAATGGGGTGGGCAAGACCACTTTGCTGCGCATGATCGCGGGTTTGGAAACACCCTCCTCAGGGCGACTACAGATAGCCAAAGGGATACGTATCGGTTACCTGAGCCAAAGGGCTGAGGTACCGAGTGGTCAAACTTTGTATCAGGAAATGCTCGAAGCATTTGCCCATCTCCGTGCTCAGCAAGAGCGGTTGCGTCAGTTGGAAGAAGAGATGGCTAACCCTGACCGCCGGGCCAGAGCCATGGAACGCTATGGCGAATTGCTACATCTCTTTGAATTGGCAGGGGGGTATACATACGAGCAGGAGATCCGGCGGGTGCTCATAGGGCTTGGCTTTCGCGAGGCTGATTTTGGGCAGCCTATAGCCATTTTAAGCGGTGGGCAAAGGACGCGGGCACAGCTAGCCAAGCTCTTGTTGTCCAACCCGAACCTTCTGCTCTTGGATGAGCCAACGAATCATCTGGATTTGCAAGCGACGCAGTGGCTGGAGGAGTACCTGTCGCAATGGAAAGGGAGCCTGGTCGTCGTTGCCCATGACCGCTACTTCTTGGATAAGGTCGCCAATCGAGTGTGGGAAATGAGTTTTGGCGCTCTGGAGGAGTATCCTGGCAATTACAGTCATTACATGGCAGTACGCGCTGAGCGCTACCGCCAGCGCCAAGCAGAATATGAGGCGCAAAAAGAGTATATTGCGCGAGCTGAGGAATTTATCCGTCGCTACAAAGCCGGACAACGTTCACGCGAAGCTCGAAGCCGCGAAAAGCGCCTGCAACACCTGGAGCGACTGGAACAACCCCGGCAGCAAAAGACGATGAAATTCGCATTGACCAGCAAGGTGCGTGGTGGGAACAATGTCCTGACGATCCAAGGGTTGGAAGTAGGTTACGACCATCCCCTTATCCGTTGTCCTGATCTGCTTCTGCTCCGTCGTCAACGTGTGGCTCTATTGGGCCCCAATGGTTGTGGTAAGACCACTTTCCTCAAGACCATTCTGGGAGAGGTACCTCCGCTGGCAGGGGAGGTGAAAATAGGTGCCAACGTTCAAGTAGCTTATCTTGCCCAGGGCCATGAAAATCTGCACGAAGAAAATACGGTGCTGGAAGAGATCCTGCGGGTGAAAGATCTGCCCGTGGAAATGGCCCGTGGCTACCTGGGGCGTTTTCTCTTTTCGGGTGATGACGTATTCAAGCGGATTGCTAATCTAAGCGGTGGGGAACGGAGCAGGGTAGCGCTGGCTATGTTAGCCTTGCAAGGGGCCAATTTCTTGCTGCTGGATGAACCCACCAACCAACTTGATATACCCTCACAGGAACTCCTCGAACAGGTTCTGCAGAATTTCGAAGGTACAATCCTGTTTGTCTCCCATGACCGCTATTTCATTGACGCTTTAGCCACTCAGCTCTGGGTAGTGGAAAAGGGCACGTTGCGAGTCTATGCGGGGAACTATACTGCGTATTTGGAGCAGTTGGAAGAAGAAAAAGCCAGAGCGGAGGCTGGGGTAGCTGCGCGAGAACGCAAATCAAGCTCTCGGCAAATAAACAGCGAACTCCGGCGAGCACAAGCACTGGCTCGACAGCGCGAAGAAAAGCGTGCGGAGTTGGAGAACCAGATCCAGCAACTGGAAGCGCGGCTTTCCCTGCTCACTCACGAATTAGAACTGGCCAGCCGGACGCAGCGCGTGGATCGCGTCTACGACTTGGGCCGTGAGTATGCAGAGTTACAAGAAGAATTGCAGAGACGGCTAGAGGAATGGGCGAAAGTCGCTTGAATGCGCATGTCAAAGGATCAAAGGTGAAAAGCAAAGGCTTATACATTATCGGGCTCACCGGTAACATCGCTACCGGCAAAAGCGTGGTTGCTGCGATGCTAGCTGAGCTAGGAGCCCTGGTCATTGACGCTGATGCCCTCGCTCATGAAGTCATGAAAGCGGGCACCCCTACCTGGCAGCGAGTAGTGGACGAATTCGGGCCGGATATCCTGCAGCCAGATGGTGAGATCAACCGGGCGCGGTTAGGAGCGCGAGTTTTTGCCGACCCTGAAGCGCTGAAACGTTTAGAAACCATCGTGCACCCGGCCGTGATTGCCGAAAGTGAGCGCCTGCTGCTCCAATGGCAAAACGAGCCGGGTGTATCGGCTACAGGGTGCACAGGGAGGAAGGTTGCCGTTCTGGAAGCGATTAAACTGATTGAATCTGGCATGCACCGCCAATGTGATGAACTATGGGTGGTAACCTGTCCCTATGAGCAGCAGGTGCAGCGTTTGATGGAGAACCGGGGGCTAGGTCGGGCCGAGGCAGAGCTGCGCATCCACGCCCAGCCCCCCCAAGAAGAGAAAATCGCCATTGCGGATGTCGTCATTGACAATAGCGGCGACTTGGAACGAACGCGTGCCCAAGTGCTGCGCGAATGGCAGCGCATCTGCCGCAACAGTGTGGAAAGCGATCTTTCAGCACCCAGGGTGCTTCCCACTTCTCACTCATCACGCGACACTCATCACTTTTCACTTGACACTCATCACTCATCAGGAGGTAATATGTCTTCGTGGCGAAAATTCATGGATGAACATCCCTTTTTGACTATGTGGGCCATCTTGGCTGTAGGCATGGTGGTTATTTTCCTGGTAACCTCACGAGATGTAGAGTTGTTGCCCAGCCAGCGCCTGTTCATGGCTGTGGCTTGCGTCCTCCTTGCTGGATTGTGTGCGTGGATCGTGAGTTGGGAATAAAACTAGGAGGCATGTTATGAAAGAACATCAACCCCTGAAGATCCTCTACCTCGCTGCAGAGGTAGTTCCCTTTGCCAAGACTGGGGGATTGGCGGATGTGGCGGGGTCTCTACCCAAAGCGATTCGCGCGCTGGGGCATGATATCCGTGTGGCCATGCCACGCTATGGGCGTATTGACCCCATCAAGTTTGGCCTCAAGGAAGTTCTTCCTGCTTTTCCTGTGCCTATGGACAAGCAGATGGAAGAAGCAGCAGTCCTGCAGGGGACTATTTCCCCGGATGTGCCTGTCTACTTTATCGAGAACGCCAAGTATTACGATCGCGATGGCATTTACATGTATCCAGATGATGCAGAGCGATTTATCTTTTTCTGCCGTAGTGCGTTGGAAATGCTAAAGCGTTTGGACTGGCGCCCTGACATTATCCATTGCAATGACTGGCACACCGCCATTATTCCCAACTGGCTGAAGACGGTTTACAAGGATGACCCCTTCTTCGCCCAGACAGCTACCGTTTATACGATTCATAATCTGGCTTATCAAGGCATTTTTGGCTACCGCGTACTGGAGATCGCAGGCATTGCGGAATACGGCTTCATGTACCATCCTGAAATGGCCGATCTCACGGAAGTGGTGGATTTCATGGCGCGTGGTATTTTCTTCGCTGACGTGATTAACACGGTCAGCGAAAAGTATGCTCAAGAAATTCTCACCCCGGAGTTCGGGGAAAAACTCGATCCCCTCCTGCACGACCGCCGTGATCGCTTATTCGGCATCTTGAATGGCATTGACTACGAAGTGATGAATCCCGCAACCGATAAATACATCGCCCAAAATTACGATGTGGAGCACCTCGACAAACGTGTACAGAACAAATTGGCTTTGCAGCAACAAGCGAACCTCAAACAGGACGCAAACATTCCTCTCATCGGCATTATTTCGCGTCTGACCGATCAAAAAGGCTTTGACATCCTGGGCGATGTCTTAGATCATGTGCTAGACCTGGACCTGCAACTCATTGTCCTGGGAACGGGAGACCCTCACTATCACGAACTGTTTTCACGCATTGCTCAGGCATACCCGGGCAAGGCTGCAGTATTCCTCACCTTCAATGCTGAACTGGCGCAGAGGATCTATGCCGGCACAGACATGTTCTTGATGCCCTCGCGCTTTGAACCCTGTGGACTTGGCCAGATGATCGCCATGCGCTATGGCAGTGTTCCTATCGTCCGTGCCACGGGGGGATTGGCGGATACCGTGAAAGACTTTGACCCACGTACCGGAGAAGGAAATGGGTTTTCCTTTGTCCGTTACGATCGCTGGGCATTGTTTGCCACCATCGTGCGTGCCTTAGAGAACTATAAGTACAAGGACACCTGGCGCCGACTGCAAGTGAAGGGCATGACGGCGGATTTCTCCTGGAATGCGTCAGCTCGCAAATATGTGGACCTGTATTACCGGGCCATAGCCGCCAGAGGCAAAGAAATCAAGCTGGAAGATTATGGCATAGTGCGGAAATAGTGCTCAGCAGCGATTGCGCGGCCAGAGGGTTTCACTGCGCCCTTAGGTTCGCGATGGTCGTGCGGCTGAGCAAACCGACGCCAGGCTGTGTGCTCCAGCCAGTGAAGCGGTCCTCGCGATACAGGTTCAATACACGAGGGAGGTACAGGGGGATCTGTGGCAGGTCAGCAGCCAGCACTTCCTGGAGCTTGTAGGATAATTCCTGCCTTTCTTCAACGCTCCGCGCTTGTTGCAAAGCTTCGACCAATTCATCATACTGTGGGTTGGCATAGCCGGCATAGTTCAAGCCCGAGACGAGCCCATTTCGCAGCGTGCCGCACGAGCTATGGAAATAGAAAAAAGCCATTTCTGGCTCCTCAAGCGATAGGCGGTGCAAAATCACGTGAAATTGAGCCTGCATGAGTATCGGCATGATCCGGTCCTGTTCCACAGGCTCTGCCTTTGCCGCGACACCGATAGCCTTCCAATTTGCTGTTATCCGCTCAATAATTCCCAAGGCAGTATCCTGCTTCGGGCAAGTGATGGGTATCTGTAGGACACTGCCATCGGGGTTCTCTCGCAGTCCATCT
>JBMFPM010000062.1:0-8698 GCA_049969135.1 Anaerolineae bacterium | reverse complement strand
ATTGCTGTCGGTAGGCAATCCAACGAGCACGGTCGTTCTCTGCCTCAAGCGCCACGACAGCAGAATTGTTCCTTGGTGACCAGGCCAAGTCCAATCCAATGAAGCGCATGCTCAATGGCTTGCCCCCGTTTCTGCCCAGGTTTCGCGCGGGAAGCCTAGATGCTGCAGCAGTTGGTTCCAGGAAGCTGTCGGCAACACTCCGCCGGTGGCTTGGTCATGGCCATAGCCGAAATAGCCCTCGGCGACATCTACTTCCACGCCAGAGAGCAAATCCAGCAGGTTCACATCCGTAGCCGTGCGCATGGAAAAAGCAACATAGCCCGGCAGATAACCTTCATTGCCCACCAGGACAATGTATTTGGGCAAGCGCGTGCGCCAGATCTGGGCAATCAAAGGGTGGATCTGACAAGGGCTGTGGACGCGCACCAATGCTACCTGGCCGCTGAATTTCGGGGCTGCTTTCTTTCCTTCCTCTAAGGCGGCGGTGACTTCAGCACGGTACTCAGCCAGTTTTCTGGCTTCTGGACTAGCCCCTTCGACGATTTCACGCGGATGTTGCGCGGCTAAGATTGCTCGCAACGCGGTCTCGGCATCGCCACTTGACGAACGGCGGCCGGCATTGACCAAAGCTGTAGCTTCATGTAGCCATTTGGCTTTGTACAGCTTCTTCGCCTGCGCAATGACAGAGAAGGGCGCTTTATCGCCCAAATCGCTCAGCGTGCCCATAGCAGCTATCCACAGTAGATCCTCGCAAGGGGCGATTTCGGAGCATAGCCAATATACTAGCAAAGAACTGTTTGGTATGGGGCGCCAGGTGTAGCTGCTGATCAAGACGCCTTCTGGCGGTACGCCCAGCGGTCGGTGGTGGTCAATGAAGCAAGTGGGCACGCCAGGCAAAACAGGTTCCTGCAGGCAACCCAGGTCAAGGACAAAGAGAGTTGTCGGTTTCGTGGCAGCAACTTGCTCTCTGGTTTGAGGAGTGTACGCATTGGCACCCTTGCCCGTGACGAGTATGGTCAGGTTAGCGAAATCCAGCCGTTGCAGTGCGCGATAGAGGATAGCACCAGCAGCCACGCCGTCTGCGTCGCTATGGCAGAGGATAGTAATTGGGTTTGCTGGATTCACACGGTTCAAAAAGCTTTGAAAGGTAGCGAGTGCTACGCCAAATTCAGGCGGTCGCTCATCGCTCATGACCACCTCCTTTATTCCAGTGGCTGTCGAAAATCATAAATGCCACCGCTGGTGTTCCAACGCGAACCACACACTGTACAACACAATGCCCCTGTTTCCTGTACAAGGGCACTGTTGCCGCAGCGCGGGCAGCAGAAAATAGACATTGCTGGGGGCTCAGATTGCTGACCCAAAGCACGGGAGTGTACGAAGATGCTCGGAGTCAATTTGAACCGTGCAGTAGGTTGTTGCAGCCAGCCATCAACTTTCGCTAGGATAGGCGTAGGAACCAGGCGCTTTAGGAAGGGAATGCGGAAATGGGATACGCAGAGTTGGCGCTCAATACGGAAGCCGGCGTCTGATAGACAGCGCTCGATGTACGCGGGATGAAAATCAAAGTTCAGCTCCGCGAATTCCCACGGGTCATGCTGGAAGGGGTTGTGCTGCTGACGGTGTAGCCAGTAGCGGATGATGGCTTTCAGGTGGCGCTTGTTGGCATATTCCAGGATGAAGGAAGCCCCTGGCTGCAATATGCGGTGTATGGCTTGCAATGCGCTGGGCACATCAGATAAGTGGTGTAGAACGCGCACCATGACTGCAGTATGGAATGCGCCAGGGACAAAGGGCATGTGGTAGAGGTTTGCCGCCACATAGGTGATCGAGTCCGTCCCTAAACGTTGCTGGGCATCCTCAAGCAAGGACCTGGAATAATCCAAGAGCACAATTTCTTTGTACCCGCGGTAGAGGTCCACAAGGCGGCCAAATCCACCCCCAATGTCAATGATGCGTTCTCCTGTAGGTGGAAGCAATCTTCGCAAGGCAATCCGTTCGGCCAAGTCCTCATATTCACGGCCTTTACCTTCCCAAAAGGCCATGCGGTAATTGCTACCCTCGTAATTGCAAAAGCGAGGTTGAAGTTTCTCAGGATTGTCCACTAAATTTCTCCTCGGCAGAATCATGTTTCATGTGAAACATGATTGCATCAGGGTTGACTGTTCCATGTTTCACGTGAAACATTCCAAGCGTATTTGGCTCGTTTGACATTCCACGCAAGACGGATTATAATTGTTTTGTCCTTATTCCAAGCTAATTGTAAGACATGGGTTGATTGCTGTCAATGTGGGCCACCCTTATTGGCAATCATGAGCATATCCTGAAAAAGAATGGAGGTTTTTCTTGGCAAACACAAAATCAGCTCTAAAGCGTGTGCGTTCCTCTGAGAAGAGGCGCCTGCGCAACCGTCGGGTCCGAACGCAAGCTCGTACATACATTAAGAGGGCCAGAGCGCAAATTGAAGCGGGGCAACTGGAAGAAGCAAAGAAGAGCGTCGCTGATGCGATCCGCGCTCTGGACAAGGCTGCAGAGAAGGGTATTATCCATAAGAACAATGCAGCGCGACGCAAGTCGCGCTTGATGCGCAAATTGAACCAGGCGCTGCAGAGTTTGCAGGGTGTAGCAGCCTAATCTGCGCGCTTCCATTTCGGATCCATAAACAGGGCATGGCTCACACAGTGAGCCATGCCCTGTTTCTCTTTGTCTCACCTTACCACTTCGAAAATCCACACCGCTCCACTGCTATAAACAGGTCGGTAACCGGCTTTCCCAAGGAACATCTTGGGTGTCAAGGTTCCGCCCTTTGCCCCGATGTAGATATGCGTCACGTTTTCCTGCTCCAAGAGGGTCCGAAATGGAGCATTGTTGCCATCCTTTGTTCCAGATACAGCCTTAGCTAACGCAGTGATGTGTTGCACATAATCGGGTGCGCCATAGGCGTAGGGAAGCGCAGGCAGCAAGGTGCGGCGTCCGGTTAGTTGCGGGATCCAGTACCCGCCGTCTGTCCCCGTGTAGATCCCGAATTGCCAATAGCGTACGTTGATCACGAACAGTGCGTTTGGTGACGTGTTCTCTTTGATCCAGTCCATTGCCTCCAGATCTTCCGCAGTGGCTAAGACGGTAACCGGATTGACAATCTGGATCATTCCCCAACCACTCCATAGAGCAGTGGATAGGATGCATAGCGCGAGGATAATCTGCGTAGCTCTTTCGCTGCACGGTATCCCCACCACTTGCAAAGTTCCCAGGCTGGACTGGACATTATCCCAGAGAAAGGTGATCGCCTGGCCACCCAGGATGGCCAACGGCACAAAAAGTGCGATCACAGCCGCAGGCAGGTTCATGAGATTGGGAGCCAGCACGCCCGCCCATTTGGGATGGGTCAGCAGAGCGACCAACGCGCACCAAGTCAATATCCACACAGTCTCCTTTTTCCGCTTCAGCAGCCCCACAGTAGCACCTATTGCGGCCAATGCCATCAATTCGCGGTTGCGGGAGATGAACAGGAGCCCTTGCGGGACTGCGGTTTCGGATCGTTCGGCCTGTGGGATCAGTCCGGTGGTGGGGATGAAAATATGGATGTTGGTGACTAGGCGCACCAGCCACGGCGCGCTGATCGCCATTGCTGCTAAAGCCAATAGACCTATGCGCTTCCAGAGCTCTAGAACCCCCTCCTTGTTCCCCATGCGCAGGTGTCCAATGCTTTCACCTAGGGCAAAGGCGATGGAGAAGCAAACAGCAAAGACCGTTACCCGGGCATGGGTGAGGAATAGCCCTGCTTGGGTGATTCCTGCTAGCCAAAGGAGGCGATACTCGCGCTGATCCTTTTCTAGCCAATCTAAGGTAGTTACTAGGGCTGCTGGCAATAGCAGCAAGCCGGTTAATTGCGTATATCGCCCCCAGGAGACGTAATACGCAGGCATATAAGAGATCAAACCCACAATAAGTGCTGCCACAATAGCTGCTAGCTTCCTTTTGGTCAGACGCCAGGTTAGGAGATAGATAGTTAACATGCAAGTAGCATTCAAGACCTGCCCCAAAATAAGCATTGCCTGCAGGATGGCCAACCCTGAAAGCCAATGGAAGAACGCTGTATCAGCGTGAAAGCCAAAGTGGTAGGCAAAGTTGGGGATGGGTAGCAGCGGTTCGTAAGTCTGTGGTACTTTACCGTGCATGGTGATCAATTGCGTAATCAAGACATGCTGTGGTGAATCTACCCATGCCGGCAGGGCTAGATTTCGAATCTGTACAAAGCGCACGAGCAATGTGAGGAGGAATAGCGCCCAAGTAGCCAGAGCGACAAGGCAATTGTCTCCCGTAGGCCAGAGGGGGAACTTGCTGCGCTGTGTGCGCAAGTGGATTACTGTACATACTATGAGCATGGCAAATACTGCCCAACAAAGAAGGCGATTCCATCGCCAGCCAACCACAGTGCTCCAGAGAAGGACCACCGGCACAAGTGCCAAACTGAGAGCTAGGCGCATCGCGAGATTTGCAATGGGATCATCGTATTTGGCCAGCCCAAGGCTATGCCAAAGCACGTAGCCTGGCAAAAGGAGAAGCAGGGAAAGGGGGAAAAACAGCCACCCATTATGCCATAACCCTCTCATGACATCACGTCCCATTGCTATCAGGTCGTAGCGGTAACGCGTGGTAAAAAGCAGATCGCCTGAAACCTGGCCCTCCAGTTGCAGTGCCCCATCGCCGTAGGCATCCACGCTGCTGTACCAAAACCCTACGCGCACTCCGGGCGTGCCTTCCAGAGACAGTTCGTAGGTTTTGCCTGCGGAATCCCTCTGAGGAGCAAAGGAAAGGCGAAGGGGAACATTGTGGACAATGGTGCTTACGTCTATAGCCTGTTGGACTAGGGGGGTGGCATCCTGACCAGTGCCTCGTAAGCATACGTATAGCATACCCTGGCCTGGCGTCTGGTACACGGCAGGCAACAATTCGATTTCGCACAGGTTTGGGCGCTGGCTGAGGAAAGACTGCATCAATTTGTGCGAACCATCCAGGGGCGGTGTAGCTGCATCCAGGCGCCCTTGTGTGATATCCGGGTCATGGACGTAGGTTTTGCAACCCGTGATCCCCAGGACAAGGAGCACCAGTATCCCAGCGATCCATTGGCGCTTCCCCCTCCTTGCTCTCTGCATGGTTTCACCTATGACTCAAGCATTGGCACCTGTTTGTCTTCTTGTTCCTGACGCGTGCGAATTGCCAGCCATGCATTGCGCACACGTTGCACGTACTGGGGATGGAAGACTCTCTGCCCATAGTGCGCACGTACGTAGGCTTCAGTGATAAGCCTGATCTCCCTCTCGCTGTGAGGAAACGCCTTGAGCAAGGACGTGATGTATTCGTAGGGCGTCTCTGCCTCACGTCTGGGGAAACCCGCCGCAGTAGCCAGTTTGACCAGGCTGGCATAAATCTGGCGGATGGTTGCCAATACATACTCTTCACCGCGCAATTTGGCGAGATATGCTTGCAATCCCTCAAGCAGTTTTCGCCAACGGTTCTCAATGGCATCCTGGGTTTCTTTGGCTATATTACTGCCATCCCAAACGGTTTCATATTGTGCTGACCGACCTGCTAGCAGGTTTTGCCTCACACGGTCTACGGATATTGCCAGGATTGCCAGCACAAGGAGGAAGAGAACGCCAAGGACTCCCCATTTGAGGACCTGCAGGATCCACAACAATGCCCCTTGGGCAGGTTCAGGTTGCTGAAATAGCTGCAATCTTTCAGCAATGCGGACAAGGGGCGAGGATTCCTGGCTTTCTACGCCGAGGAGCCCACTGAATAAGCGGATCAAGGAAGTGATCAGCAGATTCAGGAGCCAAGCCATAATAGTCAGAAGGGGGTAGGCGAGCTTACCTAATCCTGTCATCACTGGGCTCAGTTGTTTGAGGAAGGCAGAGACGTTCTGCGGTGAGAACAGATCAGTGAGCCACATGCTCACGCCTGCTACAGCCAACGTAGCAATGGTGAGGATAAGCACCCATGAGGCGCTGAACGGAGAACGGATGCCTACATGGCTGCGGCTCACGCTTTCGATGCGGCCCAGTCCGACGACCAGCAATCCAAGGAAGAAATACCAAAATGCATAAGGGGTTCCGTTCACGGGAGCTCCAAATATCCTGACTAGGAAGAACCATAGGAAGGCAATAATGCCCACGCGGAAAGAAAATCCCAGCGATTCAACACTGAGGTCGCGCTGCGCCAAGCGAACTCCCCTAATCCAGAGATAGAGGTTAGCAAGGAAAACGAGCATGGCTGGTGGAATGGCTTGAAAGATATTGCCCACTTGCCACACAAAGGTGCCTAACCAGGAGAAATCAGAGCCCATGTAGTTTACATAAATAAACAGCCTGAGCAGCAAGAGGGAGTTCAGGACAGCGATGAAGACCGTTATAAGCCGTTGCAGGGGTAGTGGAACAGCTCGCCATTCCAGAAAACGGGTTATGTACATGCCCAACAGTAAGGTAGAGAGTATTGCAGCAAAAGGGATGTGCGGGGCGGTGTATCCAAAACCCAAAATGAGCGCCAGCCATGGTGCATACCAGCAGCTTTCCATTATTGCTAAACCTAGGTAGAGTGCTTCCCTGCGCCAGTTTGTGCGCCAGGGCTCAGCGCTGGCTGCGTCTATCGTATGGTTGGATGGCATCGAGGGGGCCACTATGTGGCTCATCGCAATTCCTCTGTTTCAAGCCCAAAAGCGTTACCCAAGTCAACGACGCGTTGCACCAGAAGCTTAGGCACCTGAAAGGGCAAGGGGTTATCGTCTAGACGCACGAGCACCAGGCGCCGCCCTGCAGCCTGCAAACGCGTCATGACTGCTAAAAGCTCTTCTGTGACAATAGCCGTTATCACTAATAGTGTAGCTCCCCATGGCAAACGCGCGCTTTCCCTATGCAGTAGTGCTTCAATAGAGATGGTTGGCATGGTGGATACTGCCGCAAGCGCTTCCAGGATACGCGTTAATTGATCTGGGCTGCGGCTTGGCAGTACCTTCAATGCCTGATCTGAATAGGGCCAGCAACCGTTCGCCAGGACTCCTACTTGAAAGCGCCTTTGCACCGCATAGCTGGCTATGGATGCGGCAACACTGATGGCCCTTTCCAAAAGCTCGGGAATTGTGCCGTGCCAAGGCTTGGGCAGCGTGGCCATATTGAGAAAGATCACTAACTGATGCGTTGTAGTTGGCTCGTAAACCTTAACTTGCAGCTTCTGCTGCCGTGCTGTGGCTTTCCAGTGGATGTGCTTCAGATCATCGTTAGTTCCATAATCGCGTATGCCTACTGCACGACACGGATCCTCAAAGAGCCATTGCTGCGTCTTGACCTCACCAAAAGGTTCCTTCGGTGGAAGGGTCAAAAATTGGATTGGTTTTACCTCTGGGTACACAATGAGCCAATCTAATTTTGTGCGCTCTTCCTGAGAGCTAAACAGGCCAAAGAGGTCTCCAGACTGCAGATGGACGGGCCCAAAGGCATATACTCCTCGTTTATCACAGCGCAAGCGATAGCGCCAATTGACTCGTTCAAACCAGCGTAAAGACATCACATTGCTGAGCAAGCCCACTTCTGGCTTGGTAGAGGGTTGCACTTCCCCATCCAGCATGGTTATTTGCAGTGGATATTCGTCATCAACTTTCAGCCAGGAGATGGGCAGTAATTTACGGTTGGTAACTCGCAGGGTAAGATCAACCGTCTCGCCCAGAAAGACGCGGCGTTCACTGAAGGTTCGTTCGAACTCGATACCTTGCAGGGAGTATTTGTTCCACGCTTTGCCAGCCATCGCAGCGACCAACACGAGGACTGCAATAGCCAGCAGGCCGTTCTGCTGAAATAGTAAGCCGGTTAAAGCAGCGAATACCGCGAGGGCAACCCAGTTCTCGTTAAACATTATCTTTCCACGGGCACGGGCACTGAATCCGCGATCTCGGCAATAACCTGCTCAGGCGTACGGCCGCGTAACCGTGTTTGAGGATGGATCATGATGCGGTGGGTCAGGACGGACGGTGCCAGGTATTTGATGTCATCGGGGATGACATAATCCCGACCTCGCAGCGCAGCCAGGGCCTGTGCTGTCTTGTACAGCGCCAGAGTTCCGCGCGGGCTGACACCGAGTTCAACGGCCGGATGCTCTCGGCTGGCGCGCGTCATGCGCACCAGGTATTGACGTACGGATTCTTCCACTCGGATTGAACGCGCTTGCGTTTGAAAACGCAGCAGCATTTCGCTGGACAGGACAGGTTGCAGTGTCTCCAATGGGTCTTCATGTTCATAGCGCAGGAGCATTTCGTTTTCATCTTGCTCACTGGGGTAGCCAAGCTTGATCTTCATCAGGAAGCGATCCACTTGCGCTTCGGGCAAGGGGAAGGTGCCTTCCAGTTCGATGGGGTTTTGCGTGGCTAGGACAAGGAAGGGACGGGGGAGAGGTTTGGTTTCTAGGTCAATGCTGACCTGGCGCTCTTGCATCGCTTCAAGCAAAGCAGCTTGGGTGCGTGGCGTAGCGCGGTTGATCTCATCCGCCAGTACAATCTGGGCCATGATCGGGCCGGGGCGGAATTCGAACTCCTGCGTTTTTTGGTTGAAAAAGTAGAGACCGGTTACGTCTGAGGGCAACAGGTCTGGCGTGAACTGGATGCGCTGAAAAGAGCAGCCCAGAGAGCGGGCGAGAGCCTTAGCCAGCG
>JBMFPM010000061.1:0-8775 GCA_049969135.1 Anaerolineae bacterium | reverse complement strand
TTGATGTTCGGCTACACAGGCCTCTTCAACCTGGGGTTCGCCGCCTTTTTTGCCATCGGAGCATATTGCTATGCTATGCTCGCTTCTCCGTTGCACAATGTGCACCTTCCTTTTCTCATTGTGCTCCCCTTGGCTGTGGGGTTGACTTCCTTGGTGTCCTATCTGCTGGGCATCCCCTCGATATCACTCGTCGGTGATTATCTGGGCTTGGTAACGCTGTCTTTTGCCGAGATTTTCAGACTCCTGGTGAACAATCTCAAGTTCACCAATGCGTCCTATGGCATCATCAACATTGATGCCATTAGCCTGCCTTTCCTTACGTTCAAAAGCGTCAGCGATTACTACTACCTCATTTTGCCTCTCTGTGTGATAACGTATTTGGTGATCAAACGGTTGGAAAACTCGCGCATCGGAAGGGCATGGATGGCTATTCGTAATGACGAAGAAGCGGCCAGGACTTCTGGTTTGGACACGCGGCGGCTGAAACTGCTCGCCTGCGCCATAGGGGTCGCTCCAGTAGGTTTGGCGGGCGTGATTTTCGCCGGCATGCAGACTTTTGTCAGCCCAGAGAGCTTTACCTCGCGGGAGACATGGCTGATCATTGCTATGGCCATTGTAGGCGGCCTTGGCAATGCCGATGGCGCAGTTCTTGGCGCGCTATTGCTGACACTATTGCCAGAGCCGCTACGGGGAACCCCCATAGAGAGCGCTCGAACGCTCATTTATGGGTTGCTCCTTATCTTCTTCTCGCTTTTCCGCCCTCAAGGCCTATTGCCCAGGCGTTATTGGAGAGGCGAGAGCGAAGAAGAGGCATCTGGTTAAGAACACATGATTTATTTCTCAAAACGGAGGTCATGTCATGGCTTTAGCCACTGGCAATGTAAATACAGGCAACAGCCCAAGCGAAACCGGAAATGAGGCAGACAATTTCTTGGTCGTGAAAGACCTGTCGAGGGATTTCGGCGCGCTGAGGGCAGTGAATCAGGTCAGTTTTGAGATCCACCAAGGACAGATCTTCTCCCTGATCGGCCCAAATGGCGCAGGGAAAACGACCACTTTCAATCTCATCACGGGCGTGCTGCCCGCTACCGCCGGCGAAGTAATTTTCTGTGGGCAAAAGATCTTGGGCTTACCGGCACACAAAGTAACTGAACTGGGCATCGCACGCACCTATCAGTTGATCCGCGTATTCAAAAACATGAGCGTGTTGGAAAATGTGCAAGTGGGCACCCATTGCCGCACGACAAACGGTGTTTGGGATGCCATCCTGCGTGGGCCAAAGGCAAGGCGCGAAGAAAAATGGAGCCGTGAACGCGCTCTGGAACTGTTACGTTTTGTCGGCATTGCAGAATATCGGGACAAGCTGGCAGGTGCCCTCACCTTTGGCCACCAGAGACGCCTAGAGATCGCACGAGCACTGGCTTCCGAGCCAAAATTATTACTGCTCGATGAGCCTACTGCGGGCATGAACCCCTCCGAGAAGGAGGAGATGATTTCTCTCATCTACACCATCCGAGACCAGGGCGTTACTGTCTTGCTCGTAGAGCATGATATGAATGTCGTAATGGGCATCTCGGACTGGATTGCCGTTCTAGACCACGGGGTCAAGATCGCAGAGGGCACTCCGGCAGAGATACAACGCGATGAAAGAGTTATAGAAGCATACTTAGGAAGGTGGGCGCATGAGCTTGCTGCGAGTTGAAAACCTAGTGACAAAATATGGCGGAATCCCAGCCCTGAAAGGGATTTCCTTCGAGGTGAAGGAAGGCGAAATCGTGGCGCTCATTGGTGCCAATGGGGCTGGGAAATCCACTACCCTGATGACCATCTCCGGGGCATTGAAACCATCCAGTGGGAAGATTATCTTCGATGGCAAAGAAATCCAAGACTTGCCCTCGCATGAGATCGCCAACCTAGGGATCATGCAATGCCCAGAAGGGAGGAGGTTGTTTACAAGCATGACGGTAGAAGAAAATCTCCTCCTCGGTTACTACAGTCGTCGGCACGAGGGCAAACCCACTGAAGCAATGCAGAGAGTCTTTAAATTATTTCCCAGATTGGAGGAGCGTCTTCATCAGTCTGCTGGCACCCTAAGCGGAGGGGAACGACAGATGTTAGCCATCGGTAGGGCTCTGATGGCCAAGCCCAGGCTGCTCATGCTGGACGAGCCCTCCTTGGGGTTGGCACCCAAACTGGTGGAGAGTGTTCTGGATACGATTAAACAAATCCGCGACGAAGGTGTCACCATCCTTCTCGTGGAGCAAAATGCCCGTGCTGCCTTGTCCATGGCTGACCGAGCCTATGCATTGGAAGTTGGCACCATTGCCCTGGAAGGAACCGGGCAGGAACTCCTCCACGACGAACGAGTGATAAAGGCATACCTCGGCGGCAGATCGCAACGCGGTTAAGAAGGTGGTTGATGGCCTACGCAACGGATAGGTCGAGAGAACTTTTCGCACGCAGCTTGCGTGTTTTGGTCGAAGGTGTCAGCTCCCCCTCAAGAGGCCCAGCCAACTATGGCGCATATCCGCTCTTTATTGAATGCGGTGAAGGTCCCTATATTTACGACGCGGATGGCAATCGCTACGTAGACTGGATGATGAGTTATGGCTTGGAGCCCCTGGGGCACGCCCACCCGCATATTGTGCAAGCGGTGAATAACGCGGTTGCTACAGGTCCGCATTTTGCTGCCGCTAGTCAGATAGAAATAGAGGTAGCGGAGCTTATCCAACAGATGGTACCCAGTGCGGAACGCGTGCGCTTTGCGAACACTGGCACCGAGGCGACCATGGCTGCCATCCGCCTGGCACGGGGTTACACCGGGAGGCCCAAGTTCATCAAATTCGAAGGGCATTATCACGGCTGGTATGACGACTTTTTGGTCAGTGTGCACCCAGCCGAACCCGGTAGGTTGGGCTACCGCAATGACCCCATCAAGCTCGTCGAAAGTTCTGGGTTGAATCGCCATGCGCTGGACGATACTATTGTTGTGCCGTGGAATGACCTGGCTGCAGTCGAACGAGCTATTGACACCCATCGTGGCCAAATCGCTGCCGTCATTACCGAGCCAGTGATGTGCAACATGGGCATCATACCACCAGAGCCAGGCTATCTACAAGGATTGCGCGATCTGACTCGTGCCCATGATATCCTCCTTATTTTTGATGAAGTGACAACGAATCTGCATGTCCCCTTAGGCACCTGCCAGAGGTATTATGGCATTGAACCAGACATCTCTACCCTAGGCAAAGCGCTAGGAAATGGACTGCCAGTGGCTGCTCTGGTTGGCCGCGCCGAGATTATGGAAGCACTATCTTGGGGCGGTGTCCTGCACTATGGGGCGCAGAATGCATCACGTATAGGGCTATATGCGACGCGCGCTGGCTTGCAGGAACTGAACCGCAACGACGGCGCCGCCTTACGGCACGCGGAACATATCGCACGAGAGCTCTCGGACGGGTTGCGCAACTTGTTTGCAGAGCAGGGCACGAAAGCAATCGTGCAAAACGTGGGCGCGATGCTACAGATTTTCTTCACGGAGCAGCCTGCCATCCGCGATTACCGCGAGTTCTGCGCCCATGTTGACCAAGCCAAATTCAAGAAATTCGCATGGGCGCTTTTCAAGCACGGGGTATACTTGAGTCCATCCCCCGTACTCCACTCTATCGCCACGTCAGCCCACACCGATGAGCATGTACGCTGGACGCTTGATGCAGTAAGACAGGCCCTCCAAGACGTAGGGCTATGAAAAGTGGCTAGCCCTATGCTGCCAAGCTATATCTGTTGCCTGCCTTTCAGAGCAACACACGAGGTGGACGATAAAGTCATCGCCAGTACAGACTAGAGGCAACCAAATGAACGAGATAAAAGCCATTGTGCAGGAAGCAAAAAGAGTCCTTCCCCCATGGGAAGAAGTATCTGCTGAAGCGCAAGAGAGAGCTAGCAAGATAGAAATAGGTCAGACGCTCTTTTTCAAAGAGCATGAAGTTACCTCAGAGGCGGAGTACAAAAAGCGTGCCATGCAGCAAGGCACGATCATGTTGCATGCTCATATTGGCCTGGATAGCTGGGAAGAGACAAAAACTGCCTTGCTCTATTTGCACGACGAGATGTCCAAGCGAGGTTCCCGTATAGACCGTTTTGGTCTGTGCCTCGACCGTGTCATGGGCTACCCCCCAGCGATGCGTGGATCCGTACCCCGTGAAACGGGGCCACAGCTAAAATCGCCCGAGGATTGGCTAGAGGTAGGACAAGTCGTACCCATACAGCCCCACGCCGGGGATTTTATGATCGGTTTTCCCGCTTCCATGGTCAATACTGAAAACGCGCTTCGCGCCGGAATCACAACCATAGGAAATGTCTCGCAGTATTTCGCCCATGGCCTTCCAGCATGGACAGATGAGGTTACAACGACCGTTGAAACAGCAAAAGCGCTATCGGTCATGGGCAGACTGCGGAACAAAGGTGCGCTAGTCCATTCCTACCTCGATGATGGCTTTGGCTCGCTGCTCAACGACTATGCCGATATAGTAGGCTGGGCATATTTGGAGAAATACATCGTCGAAGAGCTTTTTGATGCCAAGCTAGCGCACTGTTTTGGCGGGGTTACCGCTGACCCCCTGATGAGGGTGGCTTGGGTAATGATTATCAAAGAGATCTACGGCGAAGATTGCGTAGGCTCTATGTGGTACGGCGATACCATTTCCTTCAGTGAGGACTTGGACATGAACCTGGGCCTGAACGCAGAGTATTTACTGTGGGATATGGTAGCGCAACTCGTCTGCCCCACTGGTCATGCGTTGGTTCCTTTGCCAGTTACAGAGGCGATTCGCATCCCCTCCGCGCAGGAAATCCTGCAGGTTCATGTCCTGGCTAGGCGTGTAGAAGAATCGGCTCGCCGTCTAGCGCCTTATCTCGACCTCAGCCAGGCCGAAGCGATAAAGAACAGATTGATCGCGGCAGGGAAAGGCGTATTCGAACGCGCCATCGCCGGCCTTCAGGCTCAGGGAGTGGATATCCATAACCCGTTGGAGATGCTCTTTGTGCTCAAGAAAATAGGTGCTGAGACATTCGAACGGGAGTTTGGCGCTGGCGTCCCAGATACCGCTTGGCCACGGGGTAGGAAACCTGTACAGCTTACCGACATGTTTGCACGTACGTACCGGACAAGCCAGGCAATCGTCGAGCGAATCCCGAAGGCAGGGCACAAGGAGAAAGCCAAAGTGGTGATTGCCTCCACGGATGTACATGAGCATGCCTTGTTCATCATCCGTAGGGCTCTGGATGCCATGGGAATGATCCCCATCATGGCTGGCTCGGAGAAGAACCCCACTGACATCATAAAGATAGCATCGGACGAAAGAGCAGATGCCATCGTAGTGGGCACATACAATGGCCTGGCGCTGGAAATAGGAAAAGCCTTGCGCTGTGAAATGGACAGAGCGGGGCTAAAAATGCCTCTTTTTATCGGTGGCAAGCTAAATCAAGCGATCGAGGGGCAAGCACTGCCCATAGACGTCTCTGCGGACCTCGCAGCACTGGGATTGATCCCCTGTCAGACCATTCAGGAACTACTGGATAAATTGGACGCCATGTTCCGCTAGAGGAAAGCTCGGATATGAAACTCGAAGGCAAGATCGCACTTGTAACTGGTGCAAGTCAAGGGATAGGCAGGGCAATCAGTCTGGGGTTGGCAGAAGCCGGAGCGGATGTAGTTGTGAACTGCAACCAAAACATTGCAGGAGCAGAGGCTGCCGCACAGGAAATACAAGCTCTGGGCCGCCGAGCGATCGCCATCCAGGCAGATGTCTCAAAACGTGATGACGTCAACCGCATGGTCCAGCAAGCCTTGATGACCTTCGGCACTATTGATATCTTGATCAACAACGCAGGAATTTTTATCCCAAGTCCTATCGAGGACGTCAGGGAAGAAGACTGGGACCGAGTGATAGACGTGAACTTGAAGGGCGTCTTTCTCTGCTGTCAAGCAGTGGGAAGGCATATGATTGCGAGAAAAGCGGGAGGATGCATCATCAATGTGGCTTCCATATCTGGCCACATGCCTGAAGTCAACGGCGGCGCTTATTCACCCAGCAAAGCTGCGGTACTGGCTCTGACACGCCTCCTCGCCGTCGAATGGGCAAAGTACGGCATCCGCGTGAATGCCCTGAGCCCCGGGCCCATCATGACACCTTTGCAGCGCACCGCCTTCCCGAGCGAGAAACTGCTAGCTGCGAGGAACAGAGCAGTGCCCATGAACCGACACGGCACGCCTGAGGAGATGGCAAAGGTCGTAGTCTTTCTTGCTTCTGATGATGCCAGCTATATTACAGGCGCGGACATCACAGCGGATGGTGGCTCGCTGGCAAGCATGTTCTACCTGGTACGCCAGTTGGCTGAGTGTACCTGAAAACCTGAAAGACCTTCATACTCATCGAGGTAGAAATGTCATTAAAACTCAACGAAAAAGATCAGCGCATGTTAAGAGGGGACTATGGCAAAGCAGCAAAGCTAGCCATGTCTATCTTGGTCAGGATGGCTGAAGTCTACGGCGCCGAAGAAATGATGGACGTAACGCTGGCGCATATTGACGGTGTAGGCTTGTTGAGTGAAGCCAGCCTAGAGTTTGCGGAAACCCTTGCTGCGCTTGGCGGAAGGGTTTCCATCCCAACCACTTTGAATATGGTGCCTCTAGACACTCAACAGTGGGAAAAGTGGAATATACCCGAAGACCATGCCCGCCGTGCCCTTCGTCAGATTCAGGCTTATATTCAGATGGGTTGTGTGCCTACCTGTACTTGTGCGCCGTACCAAGGTTATCTCACGCCGAGGTTTGGCCAACAGATCGCCTGGGCGGAATCCAATGCCATTGTATTTGCCAATTCTGTCCTAGGTGCAAGGACCAATCGCTATGGAGACTACATAGACATCTGTGCCGCGATTACAGGGAGGGTACCCAAATATGGCTTGCACCTCACGCCCAACCGTAAGGGCCAGCTCCTGGTGCGGCTGGTGGACATAGAACCAACAACGATAGATGACACTTTCTATCCTGTGCTTGGCCATTTCCTGGGACGCATAGCAGAGGACAAGATCCCCGTCATCGAGGGACTACCTGCACAGGCTACCGATGACCAGTTGAAGGCTCTGGGAGCGGCCGCGGCTTCCTCCGGCGCTGTTGCACTTTTCCACGCTGTAGGGATAACGCCGGAGGCGCGTACTCTGGAAGAAGCCTTTCAGAATGGAGCGCCAGAACAGATCATCTTCGTCCATCCGGCTGACCTCGCTGCCGCGCAGAAGGAACTGTCCACAGCAGAGGAGGGCGCCCCGCTCGATGCGGTTGTCCTTGGTTGCCCCCATTTCTCCTTCGCGGAGTTTCAGCAATTAGCACGTGCGATTGAAGCCCAAGAAGGCAAAATAGTGCATTCAGGGGTGCAATTTGTTGTTCTAACCAATCAGCTTACCTATTCTTTGCTACAGAGGAGCAATCTAATCACGCCGTTGACAAGCTTTGGCATTCGGATTGTTTTAGATACTTGCGACTTCCATTGTCCAATACTACCCTCGAGGATAAAGGTACTTATGACGAACTCTGGCAAGCAGGCTTACTATGCCCCTGGAGAGCTGGGGGTGCAGGTTGCCTTAGGAAACATAGCGGATTGCGTCGAGTCTGCAATAAAGGGTCAGGTTGTTAGGAGTAGGATACCGTGGATAGAATCATAAGTGGGAAACCAGTGATCCCTGGTTCAGCACAAGGAGTAGCCTTGGTTTCTAAAGAGCCACTGAGTTTGTGGGGTGGATTGAACGCCTATACCGGAGAGATCATTGACCGGCGACATGAGCGTTCAGGAGCGATTGTCACGGGCAAAGTATTTGTCTTTCCACAGGGCAGGGGCTCTAGCACGGCCAGCGCGATCTTGGTGGAAAGTGTGAAAGCGGGCACAGCCCCAGCCGCGATCATTAACCTGAAGGTAGACCCCATTTTGGCTTTGGGCGCCATAGTTGCCGATGAGTTGTACCACAAAACGGTCCCCATCATTGTGGTATCCAAAGAGGATTTTGAAGCGATACAGGAAGGCGATTACCTTGAGATCGGACCCAATGGGACGATCGTAATCCGGAGGCAGCAGGAGAGATAGCGATACGGGAATGAAAATACTTCGTGGATTGAGAGCATGTTTCCCGATGTAGTAGTCATTGGTGGAGGCATTATTGGGGCGTGTTGTGCCTATTACCTCTCTCAAGCAGGACTCAACGTTCACCTTGTGGAGAGAGGTGGGATCGCTTCTGGTTGTTCGGGAGCTTGCCAGTTTGGCATCGGCCACATCAATACAGGAATCGGCAGAGAGCTAACAGTAGCCAGTGGAAAGCTGTATGCTAGCCTTGCAGAACAGCTTCCCCTGGATATCGAGTACGATAGGGTAGGAAATATCTATATCGCTGATAACCCGAGGGGTATGAAAGCTTTGGAGCGCACCGCGCAATTGGTGCAGAGCTCCGGAATGCGCTGCCAGCTTTTGAACAGAGAGGAATTGCTTGCTTTGGAGCCCCATTTGTCTCCTGAGTTGGTTGGAGGGCTCTTTTTCCCAGAGGATGCCAAGGTACAGCCAATACTCGCTACACTGGCTTTCGTAAAAGCAGCAAAGAAAAAAGGAGCAACCGTCCAAACCTTCACGGAAGTAACAGGCTTCGAGCTTTCAGCCAATAGAGCAATAATGGCTGTACATACAACCAATGGACGCATCCCCACCCAAATCGTAGTGAATGCAGCAGGAG
>JBMFPM010000060.1:0-8795 GCA_049969135.1 Anaerolineae bacterium | reverse complement strand
GCTTGTACTACATCTCCGTCTCGGCCCATAATTGGGAGGATACAGAGATGTATGAGTACCATGACCGGGTGTACCCCTTCTCCGTGCTAGAGGGAGGGGAGGAACGATACGGTGTTATGACGATGGGGGGAAAGTGGAGCCTAGGCGCTAATTAGTGAACAAGGGCCGGCGCTGGATTTGGGCAGGGTGGCTGGTTGTAAAGGAGGACGAGCAAATGAAAATAGCCCTCTATACGGCGGACCAGTGGGAACATGTGTGTCCTCTCGTGCGAGTCCTCAGCCCAGCCAATCGGCTTGGCATTGAGGTCATTCAGGGCAGTCGGTGGGAGACCGGTCGGCTGCGTGTCTCCCCGGAGGCGGTTCTGGAAGCGGACATAGTGGTGATCCAGCGGGATTTCCCCGGGTTCAGGAAGCCTTATGAGCGGATTGTGGAGATAGCTCGTGAGAAGGGGAAACCTATTATCTATGACATAGATGACTGGTTGCTGGAGGTACCCCCCATCCATCCGGATGCTAAGCGGTATAGGGAGGCACGGATTGCTATCCTGCGAGCCATCTTTGAGGCGGATGTGGTGACCTGCCCAACGCCGGTGCTGGCGGAGCGATTGAGTAGATTTAACGAGAATATCGCGGTGTTGCCTAACTACCTAGATGAAAGCCTATGGCAGGAGGCAATCCGCAGACCCAGCCCGGCTGAGCGGGGAGACACCTCCCCGGTGGTGATCGGGTACATGGGGGGGCACAGCCATATCTCTGATCTGGAGATGGTGAAGCCCGTTTTGGTGGAGGTCTTGCGCCGATATGGGGACAGGATCAAAATGCGGTTCTGGGGATGCCCACCTCCAGCCGACCTGCAGGGGTGGAAGAGCGTTGAGTGGATAGAGATTGGTTTCGTGAGTTACGCCGAGTTTGCCTGTTATTTCAGCAGGCAGAAATGCGATCTCTTCATCGCACCACTGGTGGATTCCCCATTCAACCAGGCTAAAAGCGCGTTGAAGTTCCTCGAATACAGCATCCTGGGAGTTCCGGGTATTTATGCTCACATTGCCCCCTACGAAAGTGTAGTCATTCATGAGAAGAACGGCTTTCTTGCTCGTGATTTGGGTGCATGGGAGAAATACCTGACACAGCTTATAGAGAATCCTGCTCTGCGTGAGGAGATAGGGAGAAGGGCGCGTGAGACAGTGATGAAGAACTGGCTCCTGGGCGACCATGCTCAGGCGTGGCGGGAGGTCTATGAACGCACTGTCTCCTCATCAAGGGTAAGGAAAGCGCTGTCCAGATGGGCAATCGTGGATTCTGTACGCCAGTTGCAGACCTGGGACGATGAGAACACTGGGGCTATTGAGACTTTGCAAGAGATCAATTCTAAGCTCTGGGCGGAAGTCCGGGCTGTAGAGGCTCAACTGGTGGAGAAGGAACGATTGCTGGAGGAGATCCTGGCTAGCCCTGGCTGGAAACTGGTGACTATGCTGGGTGCTGTTCGGACACGGGTAGTACCGCCCGGGAGCCATCGGGAGCAACTCCTGTTCTGGGGCGTATCACTGATGAGAAGATGGGGTGACCGTCTCAGACGCCTTAGGAGAGGAAGGGAGGAATGCAAGGAGACAGCAAAGAGTTCACCTACAGTTTCGGAGACGATCAAGCGGTCTTCTGCCCTGCCTTTGATCAGCATAGTTGTGGAGGCAGGAAATAGGGCCGTTGATGTAGGTTCAGTGCAAGCCTGGGTGAAGACCCAGACCTATCCGGTTGCGGAGGTGGTCGTCTGGGAAAAGGAGGCTGCGAAGGCTTATGTGGCTGGCTCCCCTGACGATGGCTGGACAGCTCCCACTGTACAGGCCCTGGTAGAAAGGCTTAAAGGATCGTACATCTGCGTGGCCTCGTTGAACCTGCTTCGGGAGCCGGAGTCCTGCCTGGAGGCAAATCTCATCGCTATGGAAAGTGAGGGGGTGGTCTTCACAGTCAATTGGCAAGGGGACCCAACCGATGTGGGGCGATGGTTGCGTCTGGGGTGGATACCGAAGATGTTAGGGCATACTTGTGTATATATGGCACGTAAAGAAGCTATACTAGAAGACTTCTCGATCAATCTGTTGTCGGCAGGGAGTCCTGACAGAGCTGTCAGAGTGGGTAAGATCATCACCTATCCTGCCGGTAGGGGGAGCCAGGAAGGCCTCGGCCCGGGTATCCGATTGGACAGCGGCAACAGATTGCGCGTGAGAGAGAATGACATCCTTATGCTGCCAGAGGGTGGAGACGATCACAACCCTCCGCTTTTCATTACCTATCCTGTTGATCAGGCGATGCCCTTGTTACCTCCCGAGGAGGATGGTAGGCCATCTGTGATGGTGGTGATGCCGTTCTTAGCGGTGGGGGGGGCTGAGCGAGTTGCCTTGGAAGTGATGTATCAATTAAAAGATGAGATCCGCTTTATACTCGCTACAGTCGAACGACATGCGCTGTCTCTAGGGAGTATGGCAGGTTTGTTTCGACAGATCACTCCCTATGTGTTTACCGTCTTTGACTGGCTTTCACCTCAGTTGCGTTTTTCTTTCTTAGAGTATCTCATAGACAGGTTCTCGCCGCGGACGCTCTACATAGCAAACGGTTCGAACTGGATCTACGACATGCTAGGACCCATCAAGCATCAGTATCCTGACCTATGGATCGTAAACCAGGTCTACGACCATCGCGTCGGATGGATCAATCGTTACGACGCTCACCTTGCTCTCTATATCGACGCTCACATCGGCTGCAACGAGAAGATATGCCGGGCTTACCAACAGCGGGGAGTCCCTGCTGAGAGAGTATACTTAATCGAGCATGGCATCGATACTGCTCAGTTCGACCCCAGTCGCTATTCGGAGACTGCACGCCGTAGCATCTATGAACAAATGGGAGTGCCTCCGGGGAAGAGAGTGGTCACGTTCATGGGTAGGTTGCACCCTCAAAAGCGACCGATGGATTTTGTGGAGTTAGCCCGGCGCTTTGCCTATCGGCCTGATCTGATCTTCCTGATGGTGGGAGGCGGTCCTATGGCGGGTGCGATCGACGCTGAGGTGCAGCGTATGGGGTTGCGGAACCTGATCCGGCGGCCCTTCTTACAAGCGACCGATGTGCTGGCCATTTCAGACGTGGTGGTACTCCCGTCGGAGTATGAAGGTATGCCCATGGTTGTGCTGGAGGCACAGGCAATGGGCAAGCCGGTCGTCGTGACGGATGTAGGAAACACCCGGGAGATACTCGAGACGACGGGGGGAGGAGTGCTGGTTCAGACAATTGGGGACATTGGAGCACTGACGGCGGGGGTTGAGGAGATGTTGGCATCCCCCCCAGATCCGGAGCGGGTTCGGCAGGCTGTTGTCGCTCACTTCGATATCCGAAGGATCGCGGCATCGTATAAGCGGGTGCTGCTCGGGAGATGAGTAGATGCCTAGAGTGTCGGTCGTTATCCCGTCGTACAATCATGCCCGGTTCATCGGCGAGGCGGTGGAGAGCGTTCTAGGTCAGTCGGAATCCGATCTGGAGCTCATTGTCGTGGACGATGGCTCCACAGACGAAACCCCCTTTATCCTGGAAAGGTTCTCGGACCCGAGGCTCCGCGTGATCCTCCGGGATCATGCGGGAGCACATGCTGCGATCAACTACGGTTTGAGGGTGTCAAAGGGAGACTATCTGGCCATTTTGAACTCAGACGATGTCTATCATCCTCGTCGCCTGGAGAAGCTGCTGGCCATTCTGGAGAAGGAAAAGGAGATAGGGTTGATTGGCTCGTTCATTACGGTGATTGATGAGAGCGGCCAGTATTTAGGGACCAAGCATGCCTACAAGGATCTGGAGCCGTGGGAACTGCCGGACGCCAGCCGGGGATTCCGGGCCACCGATGATGCCCGTGGTGTTCTGCTGACCGAAAATTTCTATGCCACTACCTCAAATTTCTTGTTTCGACGTGCACTGTACGAGCAGGTGGGGGAGTTCCGGCCATTACGTTATACCCATGATTGGGACTTCCTGCTCCGCAGTGCACAAGTGGCCCGGCTGGAGATGTTCCCGGAACCTCTCCTGCTGTACAGACTCCACAAGAAGAATACGATCCGTGAAGACGTCGTCGGGATGGTGTTTGAAATCTGCTGGTGTCTGGCTGTCCATCTTCCTCAACATATAATGGATGCGGGCTGGTTTGATCAGGAGCTGCCAGCTCGAAGGGTGGAGAGACTCCTGCACTCTATATACACTTTTCAGTGTGACCTGATCTTGGTCGTGATGCTGCTCAGATGGTTGCAGGGAGGTATGGACTGGGCATTGAGACTACTGGATCCGGATGATCCGGAGCGCAGGGTCTACTTAGACTTCATCACAGCACGTATTCAGAGGGAAAGGAAGAAGACGCCTCCTTATACCTTATCTCTCGTGCATCTGTTGAGAATACTCCGGGAAAAGCTGAGGAATGTACGCTGTCAGTGTGGTAATGCCGTGTCACAATAGAAGTTTCGACCTGCCACGTGTGCTGGCGGCTTACGAAGCGCAGGAAGGAGACTTACCCTTTGAGGTCATAGCGGTCGATGATGGCTCGACCGATGCAACGCCTGGCTTCCTGGCATCCTATCGCCCGTCCCGTTTTTCCCTACGAGTGGAACGACTGCCCAAGAGTCAGGGGCCGGCCGCGGCCCGTAACTGTGGCATTGCATTAGCCCAAGCTCCTATCCTCCTGTTCGTGGGAGATGACATCCTGCCTGCACCTCGCCTAGTGCAAGGGCATTGGGAGGCCCACCAAACACACCCGGTCCGGGAGATTGCGATCCTGGGTCGGGTCATCTGGTCCCCGGAGATTCCTGTCAATGCCCTGATGAAACATATTGATGGAGCCGGGGCCCAGCAATTCAGCTACTTCTTCCTGAAAAGTGGACAAGAGTACGATTTTCGACACTTCTACACGGCGAACATCTCGGTAAAGCGGACATTTCTGCAACAGATTGACTTCTGGTTTGATGCCTCCTTCCCCTACGCTGCCTTCGAGGATGCCGAACTGGCCTTTCGTCTGGCACAGCGTGGATTACGAATCCTCTACCTAGATCACTTGGTGGGTTACCATTACCACTACCACACTGTCTGGAGCTTTGCGAATAGGCAGTACAAAAGTGGCCGGGCTGCCTGGTTTCTTGTGAAAAGACACCCTGCCGCAGCGTGGAAGCTGTTTAGGGTCGTTCACCTGAGATCTCTGGCACAGGCCTTCCTGCTGAGGAGAGGGGTCACACACGAGGCCCTCCGGCAGCTTGAGGAAGAACTCCTACACCTGGCCAGCTTTTATGAATGGATGCCTTGTCCCTTTATAGACCTTCTTTTCCTCCCGGTTATGGACTATTTCTACTTCAAAGGGATATGCGCTGCTGCGCTCGGGGATTCGGTCCTGGCGCTAAAGGCTATGAGTGCTTATGTCGCCCTCTGGCTTCGGCCACGGCTGAGGGAGTTTCTCCGAGTTGCTTGCCCCCAGGAGGCGAACTCTCTGATGAAATTAATAGAGGTAGGTGTATAATGAGGCTTGTGATTTCCCTGATCCTTGCTGTGTTTTTCTGTCAGATGCTGCAGACGCCGTTGGTGACTTCTATTACGAAGGTGCAGGATACCTCTTTCATCCGGGTACCCCAAGACGCTGATCTACAGATAGCGATCAATGAGGTCAGTGAGGGAGGGATGATCGAGATTGCTGCTGGAACATACCCCTCCCCCATAGGAGGGTTTGTTATCAGCGATCTGGGTAAGACCTTTACCATACGCGCGGCGGCTGGCGCGACGGTGATCCTGGATGGTGGCGGCAGCCGCGAGATCATCACGTTCGTCAACTCCCACATTGACCTCGGGGGGTTGGTCACTTTTCAAGACCTGATCTTCGCCAACGGCAAAGCAACGAGTGATGGCCGAGCGGGGGGAGCCACGCTCCAAAGGGCTCAGGCCCACTTCCTGCGATGTACGTTCCGTAACAACCAGGGCGTGCAGCCAAACACAGGGGGAGGGGGGGTACTGGTGGCTCTGGGCTCTAGAGCCACGTTCAAGGATTGCAAATGGGAGGGGAACGCAGCCAAGAATTTCGGAGGAGGGTTGGCTGTTAATGATCAGGCAGAGGTCACCATCTACAACTCGCTCTTTGTGAACAACAAGACAAATGTGCTCGGACACAGCCTGACCGCAGCAGGCGGTGCAATCCATGTGGGCAACAGCATACTTATGGTAGACGGATCGCGGTTCGAGGGTAATCAGGCAGGGTATGTGGGAGGGGCCATTTACGCCATAGGAAACTGGGGAAATGGGACCCGCGTGGTGGTAGGTGACTCTGTGTTCATGCAAAACAGCGTCGCTCCGGCCTATACCTTGCCCTGGCCGACAGAGGGAGGCGCTTTCCACGCCGAGGATCAGACGATAGCGACCATTTATGATTCTCGCTTCATAAGGAACCAAGCTATGACAGGGGGCGCTCTCAGCCTGTATCGGGCCGTGGTGAATGTATCCCGCACGGTGTTCCAAGATAACATGGCCACTGGCACAGGGGCGGCCAACGGCTTCGGAGGGGCCATCTCGGCCGTTTCGAACGACACGCCTGCAGATGGCGATGAGAATCGTCGTGCTGCTCAGTTGACCGTGGTGGATTCGGTCATTACCTCCACCCTATCCTATACCGGCCAGTCGGGGGGAGGGATATACACTGCGGGGGATGGAAACAGAGCCTACGGTCTCAACGGTGTCTCTCAACAGGGTATGCCCGCTGACAACCGGGCCACAGTGATCCTGGAGAGGGTCATCGTTTTCAACACACACGTGCAGGAGGCGGTGGGAGTGCCCGGCACGGGCGTGGGCGCGGCTATACTGGTCGACCTGGTGGACTTGACAGTGAAGGACTCTATGATCATGTCTAACAAAGCTGCAGGCACCGGCAACAGTTCAGGAGGAGGGTTGGCCATCATCAACAATTCCTTGGCCCGGCTGGAAAGAGTCACCGTGGCCTATAACGCGGTCGGGAAGTTTGGTGGCGGGATATTTGTTCAGGGATCCACTATCCAGGCCCAGGATTGCGCTTTGTTTGGCAACAGGGTTGACAACGGTGAGTATGGCTCGGCTATCTTCGCTGCTCCCGATGACTGGCGCAACATAGATGCCGAAGGGTTCCTGTTTAAGTGTACGGTGAGCGATAATGTGGGCCTGCCGATCTTCGACGACGATAGAGACACCCCTGGCGGCCCGATCAACGATGTGCGCTATAACACCAATCGAATATACCCGCCTCAGGAAGGTTATGTCTATCGAAACAGCCTGGTAGGGAAGCGCGATGTGGATGGCCTGAATGGACTCACTGTGGTTCGCATACAGAGCGGCCGAAACACCAAGAAGGTCGAATCACCTAACATCAGGTTTTCAACTCAGCCAGCTGTTGGAACCTTACTGGCCATCCCTCCCTATTCGCTCCCCTTCTCATCCATTACACTGCACTATTATTTGGGGTTCAGCTGGAGTGGCATCTCTGCGGAGTTGAATGGCGCCCTACTCGTCACGAAGGCAGGCGTGATTGAAGTAGCCGGGGCAGGCGTCTATACCCTGACTGTCACTGGCGATAGTTCAACCCTCACCGTCACGGCCGAGATACGGGCGCTACAACGCTCAATTTACTTGCCTCTGGTGATGAGGGCCTCCCCTTGACAGCGAGGGACACTGTGCCGCGCGTCCAGGTCGTCATTCCCAACTGGAATGGATGCCATCTGCTGTTCCGCTGCCTGAATGCTCTGTCCAGGCAGACTTTTGATGACTTCACCATCACCGTCGTTGACAATGGTTCCACCGACGGCTCTGTTGCTTGGCTGCGGGAGTATGCTCCCTCTGTGTGGTTGATCGCCAATGCGACGAACCGAGGGTTCGCCGCGGCGGTCAACCAGGGCATTCGGACAGGCGATAGTGAGTATGTCGCTACATTAAACAATGACACAGAGCCGGAGCCGGGATGGCTTGAGGCGCTGGTGACGGCCGCCGATTCGGACGACCGGGTGGGGATGTGTGCCAGCAAGATGCTTTTCGCCGATCGTCCCCACCTGATCAACTCGGCGGGGATCTGTGTTGACCCAGTTGGGATCGCGTGGGATTGCCGAGGAGGAGAACCGGATCGATCGCCGGAGGAAGGTGGGCCGACAGAGGTCTTCGGCCCCTGTGCCGGGGCCGCTCTCTACCGACGGACGATGTTGGACGAGGTGGGTCTCTTTGATGAAGACTTCTTCGCCTACCTGGAGGATGTGGACCTGGCCTGGCGGGCACGACTCGCCGGATGGCGTGCCCTCTGTGTGCCCACGGCGCGGGTCTATCACATGCACTCCGCTACACTGGGCGATGGATCACCGTTTAAGAGATACCTGCTGGGCCGAAACAAAATCTGGCTCATCGTGAAAAACTATCCAATGCCCTGGTTTGTATATTATTTGCCCCTGATTCTCCTATATGACCTTTCTGCGGTCCTTTATGCTCTTATCGCCAGGCGAGATGTGCACTCTTTGAAGGGGCGACTCGCAGCCCTAACCGGTTTACCCAAGATGTGGCGGAAGCGACGCCGGGTTCAAACCCTGCGACGCACTAGTTCCCGTGAGTGGCGGAAAACCCTTCATCCTCTTGAGCCCCCATGGAAGGTGACAAGACGATACCAGCATATCCGTTCTTCAGCCTTCGAGGCTCTCGCAACCGGCATTTCCTTATAAATAATACTATGCGTTGCCCACCTCCGCGCCAACGTCCGCCCGCCGATGACGATGGAGGAGCACGCGCAGC
>JBMFPM010000059.1:0-8828 GCA_049969135.1 Anaerolineae bacterium | reverse complement strand
CGAGCAATAAGCGCATTATTGGATAAGCAGCCAAAGCCACGGTGCACAGGATTGCTATTAGCACGTCAGCCGCTCATGGTAACCGTGTGATCCCACCGGCCAGTGCTGCGTAGAAAAGCGAGTACTTGTTCCAAGCGGGGCAGCGCTGCTCGCCCTCCAAGTGCTGTGCAGTTCATGGCTGCCACTGCATTGGCAAAGTTGGCAGTATGCTCTAGGGACCAATTCCGCAGCAATCCGTAGATGAACGCGCCATGGAAGGCATCACCAGCTCCGGTAGTGTCTACTACAGGCACAGAGAACCCCGGTATATGCCATCGCCCCTCGGCAGTGAAATACTTGCACCCGCTTTCTCCCAAAGTGGTTACTACAAGCCGTGCACCCGTTTGCAGCAAGAGGTCAGCGGCATGGTCCAAATCTTGCTGGCCGGTGTATGCCCCAGGGAAGTAGGCATTCGTGATTAGCACATCAACCCAGGGTAAAAGTTCATCCAATCGCGGGCGTGGCCTATTTGCATCCAGCACTACCGTACCGCCAGCCTCATGCATGAATCTTGCTGCTCTAATAGCAGCGCTCATGTGATTTCCATCCAGGTGCAGAAACCGTGCCGTAGTGATATAGGAATAGTCTGCCGGCTGTAGCTCCACCTCTGGGCACGTGCCCCGATAGCATAGGATAGAACGTTGCCCGCTTCCAGACTGCACGAGGATCATACAGATCGGGGTACGTGCCCCTGCTTGTATCCGCAGACGTTGGCAGTCCACACCATCTTGCACAAAAGCTTGCTTACACTGAAGACCTGCTTCGTCATCTCCAACGATGCCGATAAAGCCAGTTCGGGCTCCAAGCCTCGCTAGAGCCACTAGTGCTGTAGCAACTGGGCCTCCGCCTGATGTGGCAAAATCCGTCAGGCTTACAGTGGGAGCCTCGAATTCTGGAATATGGTCCACAATGCCCAGATAATCCCAGGAGCAATAACCAAGGCCGATTACGTCCAGGCGAGGAGGAGTGGCCATGACCATTCTGCCCACAACCAATTATTCCGTAGGCAAACCGAGTTGTGTTGCTCCTTGCTCCGCCGCTTTCCCAGCAACCATAGCGCGGAGTTGTGCTTCATCAATGATCGGGATGCCTAGCTCGCGGGCCTTGGTATACTTACTGCCAGGGTTCTCGCCAAGCACCAGATAGTCTGTTTTCTTGCTCACCGCATCTACGACTCGCCCTCCATTGGCTTCGATGAGGTGGATGGCTTGTTCCCGGGTTAGGGTAGGCAATGTGCCTGTGATCACAAAAGTTTTCCCCGCCAGCGGCCCGGCCTTGATGCGAGGCGCTACCTCTTCCGCCATTTTGACCCCCGCGCGTTTCAGTTTCTCGAGCAACTGGCGGGTTTGTTCACTGGCAAAGAAGGCAGCAATATTGGATGCATTGACCGGGCCCAACCCCGGGATGCTCTGCAATGCTTCTGGTGAAGCACGGCTGAGTTCCTCTATAGAATGAAAATGCTGCGCAAGGGTTTCTGCTACAATGCTCCCAACGCCTCGGATGCCCAATGCTGCAATGACGCGAGCCAGTGGACGGTTCTTGCTGGCTTCGATAGCAGCCAGTAACTTATCGGTACTCTTCTCTGCAAAGCCTGGTAGCTTGAGAATATCCTCACGCTTCAAGTAGTAAAGATCGGCAAAATCGCGCAAGAGGCCATGGTCCACAAACAATTGCGCCAGGCGTTCTCCGAAACCCTCGATGTCCATCGTGCTAGCCCAGTGAACGATGCGCTGTACAGCCTGTGCTGGGCACGAGGGATTAACGCAATAGACCGCAACTTCGCCTTCGGGCTTTAGAGTAGGCGCGCCACAGGCAGGGCAATTTTTCGGGATCGTGATGATTTTTTCTTCCCCTGTCCGAAGTTCAACAATCGGCTTTTCCACCTGAGGGATGACATCGCCAGCCCGTTTGACAACCACCATGTCGCCAACACGGATGTCCTTGCGGGCAATGTCCTCAAAGTTGTGCAGCGTCGCTCGCTCGATGGTTACGCCGCCAAGCTGCACAGGTTCCAAGATGGCAAATGGGTTCAGCGTTCCCGTTCGCCCGACATTGATGCCCAACTCCTTTAAGCGAGTGGTTGCTTCACGGGCGGGGAATTTGAATGCAATCATCCCGCGCGGATCTTTACCCACCACTCCTAGGCTTTCTTGTATTGCCAAGTCATTCACTTTGATTACCACACCATCTGCCTCATAGGTCAGCGTCTCGCGCTTGCGCATCCACTGCTCGCTGTAGGCTATCGCTTGTTCTAGGTCGTCAAAAAGGGCGATATCCGGGTTCACTGGGAATCCCATATCCATCAGGTAGTGTAGCACTTCCCACTGTGTGCGCAGCTCTACTCCCTCACTAGCGACCACAGCATAGGTAAATAGGCGCAATGGACGGGAGGCAGTGACCGCAGGGTCAAGCTGTCGCAGGCTGCCGGCAGCAGCATTACGCGGGTTGGCAAAAGTCTTCTCGCCTTTTTCCCGTTGGCTGCGGTTCAATTCTTCGAAATCGCTGATGCGCATGTAGGCTTCGCCGCGCACCACCAATCTGCGCGGAGGAGGCGGGCCATCTGCATGCACAGGAATACGTAGGGGCACAGAAGGCACGGTGCGCAGGTTTGCCGTGATGTCCTCACCGGTTTCGCCATCGCCGCGTGTGGCTCCTAACACGAAAAGGCCATTTTCATAATGCAAGACCACGGTCAAGCCGTCTATTTTGGGTTCGACGACGAATTGTAGCTTTGTGTCTGCTAGCAGCAATTTGCGGATACGCTCATACCAAGCGCGCACTTCGCTGCTGTCAAACGCATTGCCCAAGCTGAGGATGGGAGCAGGATGGCGCACCTTCACAAATTGCTCCCGCACCTCGCCCCCCACACGTTGTGTGGGAGAATCCGGCGTAATGAGCTCAGGATGCGCTGCTTCTAGTTCGCGCAACTCACGCATCAGCGCATCATACTCTGCATCGCTGATTTCCGGTGAATCCAAGACATAATACAAATAGTCATGGTGCCGAATGAGTTGACGCAGTCTCTCAATACGTTGTCGAACATCAACTGTCATGGCTACAACTCCTCCCTTCAATGGGTCATGGCCAATCACTTCACGACCAGAGGAAGCCAGATCCTGAACCTCTCATAGAAACCAAAGTCGCGAATCACGCTTACGGTGTTATCATTAGTATTGGCAATCAGAATGTGGTAAGTCAATGGGTTGGCTGCAATACCACGGTAGCGTCCGGAGCCCACAGGCAGAGTGTACCGCCACTGTTCCGTATCCGCATCATAGACAAACACCACGTTGCCGGTAGCGCTAGTGACAAAGACATTGTTGCTCATTGGGTTCACTGCAACTGTATCGAGGCCACTGTGCCCCGGCGCGGGTACGGCACAGATCACTTCATCGGTTGTACCATCTATAATCACCAACAGGCCGCTAGCCGATGCTACATATATACGGTTAGTGACCGGATTGACAGCCACTCCATAAGGTTCGGGTGCCTCCTGAAGAGCAATGATCTTGCGAATGCGCTCTGTGCTCGCATCAATAACAGTTACACCGCCTACATCACTGGGTGGATAACCACGATTAGTTACATAGAGCTTATTAGAGCATGGGTTGACTGCTATCTGCCCCGGCAACAGCCCGAGAGCGATAGTTTTGGTTACCGTAAGAGTATCGCCGTCAATCAGCGTCACAGAATTGGCCATGCTATTGGCTACATAGATGGTGTTGGTCGTGGTCATCACAGCAATAGCGCTAGGCGCCTGTCCGACGCCAAGGGGTATCGAAGTAATCAGCCGATTCATGCAGATGTTGAAAACAGCTATGCTGTTTGTGGACGTATTGGCTACGTACATGCGACATTGCTCAGGATCAACCGCCACATTGCTTGGGTGTTCCCCACCGCTATTGAACCGCGTATGTCGCCAGTCCAAGAATCCCTCCAGGCTGGATACCGTGTTCTCGCCGCTGTTAGCGACAAAGAAGCGGTTTGTATCGGGTTGGACAGCAATTCCTTGCGGTTGACGACCAACGGGTATCGTACGCAGTACGGCAATGGCTGGGGTGGCAGTGGGAGTGGGAGTAGCGGTCGGGAGGGGTGTCTTGGTTGGAGTACAGGTTGGTGTTGGCGCCCCCTCCTCTTCGAGCAGGACGTAATCTATATAGAACTGGTCTTGTCCACCTGATTTCGGGTCATTAGCCTCGATGAAAATGGTCAATCGATCTGCCTTTGCTTCTGCAGCGGCGTTGATCTGGATCCAGGTCTTGTCTTGGCCATGCCATGGCGTCCAGATAATATCCGCAGATTTGGGGTTCACCCCTCCTGCGGGATGGATGCCAACGCGTTTGTTTATTTTATCATGTTGCACTGGCGCTGCTGCTCCCCCATAGATGCTGTATACCCAGACGTGTACGACATAGCGTTTGCCTGCTTGAATGCGTACGGCGCTCTGTCCTGAGGTCAACACTGTGGTTTGCATGATCCCCGCATACCATGGCACAGTATCTGCCCAGATCATCTGACTCGCTTCGCCTTCGTATTTGTGCAGTGTCGAACGGAGGTATTGTGGGGGAGAACCTGGGCTCAGATCATAGGGGACCCAATATTGGGCGACGTACCCTGCTCCGTAGGGATAAAAATCACCCTCAAAATCTCCATTGAGAATAAGGGCTGACAATGTCTTCACTTGTTGAGCCCTGCCTGGATGAACACACAGAAAAGCCAACGAGACAGCCACGATCAGAACCATGAGGTACCGCAGCCTATTAGCCATTTTCCCCTCCTTTGGCCTTCTATTTGTCATCCATTATAGCATGGATATATTGGCACAGGCAAAGCAGTAAACACAGCACTGATTGGGCAGGGACGCTCGCAAACTTGCGACAATTCTCATTTGCAGAAATCAGTTAGATGGAATAAATTGAGTAATCATGGACGCAACCATGACGCAAGAGGATAAGCAAACAGGTCAGGAGGGAGAATGAGCATCGAAGGATACGTAGAGTACAAGCCAAGAGAGTATTGCAATGCCGTGCAGTGCCCAGTGCAGTTAGAGCTAAATACTCTCGTACCTGGCTCAGAGGAGTATGAGCACATCCGTGCAACTTGCCGGACTAATTGCCGTCATACAGCGTGGGAGTTCCATCACTGGCTGATAGAGAAGGGATACTTGGTCATTCGACCTGAAAAGTAGCCCAGCATAGTTTGACAGAATTGGGATTCTTGCGTATCTTGGCAGTGTTTGTTAGCCTTGATCTGCTTATCTCATTCACCTGTATAACTCGCTCTATCAGTATATGCACATCAAGTTTGGATCATGGGAGGGAACTAAAATGGATTGGGGGATGAAAAACCGCCTGGCACAATTGATTCAACCCGATGGACATTGCTTTTTCCTGCCGATAGACCATGGCTACTTCCAGGGGCCGACCCGCAGGCTGGAGAAACCGGGCGAAACGGTCAAGCCACTCTTGCCGTATTGCGACGCGCTTTTTGTCACCAGAGGGGTATTGCGTGCTTGCATTGATCCTACCAACAGCAAACCCATTATCCTGCGTGTGTCCGGTGGCACAAGCATGGTTGGGCAAGACCTGGCCCATGAAGGGATTACCACCTCGGTACGGGAAGCGATCCGGCTGAACGTAGCCGCCGTGGGGGTTTCGATTTTCGTTGGCAGCGACTATGAGCATGAGACGTTGATGAACCTAGCGAATCTGGTCAACGAATGCGAAGATTATGGCATCCCCGTAATGGCTGTTACGGCGGTAGGCAAAGAACTGGAAAAGCGCGAGGCACGCTATCTAGCCCTGTGCTGCCGCATCGCCGCCGAATTGGGCGCCCGTGTGGTCAAGACCTACTGGTGCGAGGATTTTGACAAGGTGGTCAACGGATGCCCGGTTCCCGTGGTAATGGCAGGTGGTCCCAAGTGTGAAACAGAACTCGAGGTCTTTGAGTTTGTCTACGACGGCATGCGAAAGGGAGCTATAGGGGTTAACTTGGGACGAAATGTGTGGCAAAACGACCACCCAGTAGCCATGGCGAGGGCTTTGCGCGCGATTATCCACGAGAACGCTACCGCAAAAGAGGCTTATGACTTGTTCAATAGCCTCAAGAGCAGTGAGCAGTCAGAGTAGCGCTCAGCCGCACTGAGAGGATACCATGCGCGTAGCCATGTATTACAACAACAGGGACGTGCGTCTGGAAGAAATGCCGACGCCACAGATTGGCCCGGGTGAGGTATTGGTCAAAGTGATCGCCAGTGGCATCTGTGGCAGCGATGTCATGGAATGGTATCGCATCAAGAAGGCTCCCCGGGTACTGGGTCATGAAATCACGGGGGAAATTGTCCAAGTCGGAGAAGGGGTCGAACGATATCACATTGGCGATCGCGTTTTTGTCTCCCACCATGTCCCGTGCAATACCTGCCGATACTGCCTGAACGGATACCATACCGTTTGCGAAACGTTGCATACCACTAACTACGATCCTGGCGGCTTTGCGGAATATATCCGCGTGCCATCATTGCAAGTGGATCGTGGCATATACGTATTGCCCGACGAAGTTTCGTTCGAAGACGGAGTCTTTATTGAACCACTTGCCTGTGTGGTGCGCGCCCAAAGGCTGGCACGGCTTCAAGTAGGACAGTCGGTTCTTGTCTTGGGCAGTGGCATGTCTGGACTATTGCATGTGGCGCTGGCACGGGCATGCGGGGCAGCGAGAATCATTGCCACGGATGTCAATGACTATCGCCTTGCTGCCGCGCAACGCTTTGGTGCAGATGTGGTGATGCATGCCACAGAGGACGTGCCTACGCGTGTGCGTCAGGTCAACGATGGGAGACTGGCTGACCTAGTGATTATCTGCACCGGGGCTTATCCTGCCTTCATGCAGGCACTGCAAGCTGTAGAACGCGGCGGGATCGTGCTGTACTTTGCCCCTACAGAACCCGGGGTGACTGTTCCTGTCCCAATCAACGATTTCTGGCGCAACGGCATTACCCTTATGCCCTCTTATGGCGCAGCTCCTGTGGATCTCGCAGTAGCCTTAGAGTTAATCCGTGCACGCCGCATCCCTGTGCGGGATATGATTACCCATCGGCTTAGCTTGGCAGAAACAGGGCTTGGCTTCCGACTTGTTGCTGAAGCGAAAGAATCGCTCAAAGTAATCATCGAACCACAGCGATAAAGACGAGATACGCTAACAACTAACTCTTCATGGAGGCTCATCACTCTTGCACCTCCATCAACCTAATAGTACATTGTCTTCATTGGAGGTTAATCAGTGGATGCGATGACTTTGCATTACAATAGCATTATCTTCGATGGCCATTGCGATACATTGCTCGAAGTCCTGGACGGGAAACGTCGGCTCAATGAACGTTCCACAGAAGGGCATATTGACCTGCCGCGCTTACGCGAAGGCGGTGTGACTGCTCAAGTCTTTGCCATCTTTATTGAGGACAAGTATCTGCCGGCAAAGGCAGCCAAGCAAACCCTACGCATGTTTGACGCACTCTATAACGAGCTTGCTGCCAACGCAGATTCGCTTGTGCTCGCTACGAAGGCAGAAGACATCGAAAAAGCCAAGCTGACAGGCAAAGTGGCAGCCGTAGTCGGCATTGAAGGGGCCGAATCCTTGGAAGGCGAACTGGGATTGCTGCGCATGTTCCATCGCTTGGGAGTCCGTCTGCTCACTGTAGCCTGGAGCCGCCGTAACGAAGCGGCAGATGGCATTCAGGAGGCGCGCACTGGCGGCGGCCTGACCAATTTTGGCTTGAAAGTAGTGGAAGAATGCAATCGCTTGGGCATCATGGTGGATATCTCCCACCTCGCTCCAGCGGGGGTTCGGGATGTCTTGGAAGTGAGTTCCGAACCGGTCATTGCCTCCCACAGCAATGCCTACGCCTTGTGCCCGCATCCCCGTAATCTGACAGACCAACAATTAGCCGCCTTGGCGAAAAAGGGCGGTGTGGTGGGTGTTACCTTCGTGCCATCTTTCATTGCCGAGGACAGGAAAGAGGCGAGTTTAGAGAAATTGCTGGATCACATTGACCACATCGTTCAGGTTGCAGGCGTTGACCATGTGGGCTTGGGTTCTGATTTCGATGGTTTCAGCCCACCTCCGCCTGTTGGCTTGGAAGATGTTACCCGCCTGCCGGGCATCACTTCTGGGTTGCTTAGCAGAGGGTATGCAGAAGATGACATTCGCAAAATTCTAGGAGAGAACTTTCTGCGCGTCTTCCGCCAAGTGGTGGGGTAGGCATGCACCAGATGACATTGGCCATAGCAGAGCTATCCTTTTGGTGCGCAGCTTGGTTGTGCTATAATTCCTCACGCAATTCTGAAGGGAGGGCTGTAAATCTGACGTATGAACATATTTGATAGGGTGCAGCCTCGACAGCGGGGTTTGTTAGCTTTCACTCTGCTCATTGCTGTGGGCGTAATTTTCTGCGTAGCTTGCAGTTCAGGGTCCAATCCCACAAGTATCCCCCCTACCAGAACTCCGAAGCCGACTTTTACCATGCCAGCGGCTTCGCTCAATCCGGTGGATACACCCACCTCATCCGCTAGTCCAACGCCTACTCCTACCTGTACGCCGGTGCCTACACCAACGCCAACCGTAAACCCCTATTTTAATCCCTTGACTGGCGAGATGGTACAGGATCCAGCAGTCCTGCAGCGGCGGCCACTTCTGGTGCGCATTGGCAATGACCCGGAAGTCCGTCCCCAATCTGGGCTGTCTGAAGCAGACATGGTCTATGAAGAGGCAATGGACGGCTGGACGATGACGCGCCT
>JBMFPM010000058.1:0-8900 GCA_049969135.1 Anaerolineae bacterium | reverse complement strand
GCTTGAGGTAGCGAAAGGAACAGCAATAGGATAAGGATGATAAACCAGAAGGGTCTTCTCATGGTGGCTGCTCTCCACATAGTAGTTAGGTTGTGTTACAGTGCTATTGTAGCTCAAAACAGGCCTATCGCCAAGCTAATGCTTTCGCTCGGGTTACAAAAACAAACCGGCCAGCGGGAAGCAATACTGACCGACCCATGTCTTGCCCGTCATATTCTATTTGATGATGACCTGTACATCGCAGGGTGGAGGAAAATTGCCCGTGATATCCACTACGGTGAGGCGGAGTGTAAAAACCCCGCTGGGGAACCCCGTTGTGTTCCAGACCCCGAGCACGCCGTTCACTACAGGAGTACGGTTTACTTCGCCAATGCTGTGCCATTGTGCCGGATTCTCACCCATGCCATATTCTAGCTTATAGAATTGAAAGCGATCGATTTGCGCCGTACCTAAGATAGTTACCTGGCCTGAAACGACCTGATTCATCACAGGAGAGGTGATTTGGACCCCTGGTTGGGGGCAGGGTGGTGGCGGCGGAGAGGTCGCTGTGGCGGTTGGGGTGGGCGGTAAAGGCGTAGGCCTTGGGCGCGTAGGGATACGAGTCATCGTCGGTGTAGGTGGAGCGGGCGTGCTGGTGGGCAACTCGATAGCAAGTAGTGATGTAGCTGTAGGTTCCTGTGCCACAGGTATGGGTTGGGCTGGGATAACTACAAACATTACCAAAGTCAATGCCGCAAGTAGGCCAATTGCGAGGATTAAAGAGGTACGTGCCCGGTTCTCACGAACGGTGGCCAGTTCTTTCTCCAGGGTAAAAATAGTTTCTTTTCTGTCTTTTTGCGCTTTTCGGAGCTCGCGCAGACTGAACAAGGCGGCCAGGAAGCCCGCTATATATATCCATAACGAATAAGTTTGGATAAGAGAGAGGATCTTCATGAATATCATCTTTCAGTTGCTTTCATGACTCCCAATGGTCTATGGCTTCAGCCGGCGTGCCGCCTCTGCAGATGTCAGTAGTTTCCAAGCTACTATGAATAAGACTGGTTCTAAGCCAATTCTTGTTCCAGCTTACGGAGGATTTCCTTGATGAGCGGGCTTAGTTTTGCTACGATGGTTTGCCCCGCAGCAAGGACTTCTTCGTGGCTAACTGCAACGGCTTCTGATCCAAGGGCAGCGACATTGCTGATACCTGAAATGCCCAAAACCCGGAGGCCTGCGTGCCGAGCTACAGTAACTTCAGGCACTGTGGACATGCCCACCGCATCTGCGCCAATGAGGCGCAGAAAACGCAAATCGGCCGGGGTCTCATAGCTGGGGCCGGACAGCATGATATAGACCCCTTGGTGCAAAGGGATGCCCAGATCTGCGGCAGCTCGCAGCGCTAGCTCACGCAAGGCAGGGTCATAAGCTTGGGACATATCCGGAAAGCGCGGGCCAATCTCTGGGTCATTTGGTCCACGTAACGGGTTGAGGCCAACCATGTTGGTCAAACCGATATGGTCTGTGATGAGCATGAGATCGCCAGGACGGAAAGACGGGTTCAAACCGCCCGCAGCATTGGTCACGATCAGATACTTTACCTCCATGCCCCACATGACGCGAATGGGAAAAGTTACTTGCTGCATGGAGTAGCCTTCGTAATAATGAACCCGGCCGCGCATGAGACAAACCGGGCGATCCTCCAGTAAGCCAATTACCAGCTCACCGGGATGGCCTTCAACCGTCGTGGAAACAAAATGGGGTATCTCCGCATAAGGTATACGTACAGACTGCGTTACTTCATCAGCCAGGGAGGCCAGCCCTGATCCCAGAATGATCCCCACATATGGGTGCAAGCTGGCCCTCCTGGCGATAAACTCTACAGCCTCCCTGATCTCCGTTTTAGAGAAAGGCTTGTGCATTGGTTCTACTTCGCACGAGGATGAGCTTCGTCGTAGACTTCGCGCAGCCGCTCGTTGCTGACTTGCGTATATACCTGTGTCGTAGCGATATTGGCATGGCCTAGCAATTCTTGCACGTTACGCAAATCCGCGCCGCCACGCAGCATGTGCGTCGCAAAGGAATGGCGTAAAGTGTGCGGAGTGACCTGCACTTGAAGGCCGGCCTCCTTGACGTAGCCTTTCACGATCAGCCACAGTCCCTGCCGGGTCAGGCGTAGCCCGCGTTGATTCAGGAAAAGTGCCTTTTGCTCTGGATCGCGCAAGAGTTGGGTGCGGCCTTTGTTTATGTACTCATCAATTGCTTGTACCGCACGCTCATAAATGGGGATCACGCGCTCTTTGCCCCCTTTTCCAAAGCAGCGCACACTGGCAGAAGCCAGGTCCACATCCCCAATATTCAGTGCGACAAGTTCGCTTACCCTCATGCCTGTGGCATACAACAATTCAAGGATGGCTCGATCGCGGAGAGCTCTAGGAGTATCCGACTTGCTTGCTGCCTCCAGCAGTTTCTCGACATCTTCCTGAGAGATGGCGCGAGGCAGGTACTTCTTTATGCGCGGAGAGTCCAATGTGGCAGTGGGATCATCTTTGATCAACCCATCGGCTACCAGGAAGTGGAAGAAGGATTTGATTGCCGCTATCTTTCTTGCCACTGTGGTAGAAGCATATTCCCGATCCGACTTCAAGCTGAGGATATAGCTTATTAGGTGATCTTTTGTGACGTCGTCCCAGCTTTCTACTTTGGGCTCTGCGTGGGTTTTCAGGAACTCCATGAATTGCTTTAAATCGTTTTTGTAAGCCACGCGTGTGTTCTCGGAATAGCCCTTTTCTACTTCCAATGAGTTGAGATATTCTTCTATTCTCTTCAGCATGTTACACTCCTTTACTTATACCAGGTACTTGCAGATTTCAATCTACCGATTTATTCTAGCACAGCTTTGCATAAGATGCAAATTGGCACAGTGCGTAATTTCCTAGCGAAAGGTGATTTCTTCTTTCCCTTTGAGCCTGTCCAAGACTCGGTTCGTAATAATAGTAAGATGGTGATCATGTTTGACAAAATCCAGTTCATCGCTTGGTATGGTAAGCACAGGACACAGATCAAAATGTTGTAGCCACTCTTCGTAGAACGAATTGAGCAAAGCTAGGTAATCAGCCGTGATGCCAGCTTCGATGTCCCGACTGCGCTGGCGAATGCGCGCCATCAATGTCGGTACGGTGGCACGCAGATAGACCAGCAGATGAGGTGGCGGTAGATTGCGGATCACTTCTTCATACACGCTATGATAAGCTTTCAGGTCTCGTTCATCGAGATGGTTTAGAGCATGCAATGCGCGCACGAATATCTCAGCGTCTTCATAGATGCTGCGGTCCAGAATGCTTGATTTCGGATGCTCTGTGCTCAGATAGCGGTGGATTTTAGCGCGATGCCCGAGGAAAAAGATCTGCAGATGGAAACTCCATTTGCGCATGTCCTTGTAAAAGTCAGCCAGATAAGGATTGTCATCCACCGATTCGTAGAAAGCATCCCATCCCAGACGAGCGGCCATCAGCTTGGTTAGGGAAGTTTTGCCTGCACCTATGTTGCCGGCGACTACGACAAAATATCGTGGCATCTTCTGCTCCTATTGGTTCATTGTGTCCTGCATGCTGTCTGCAAATGTAAAGCAGCATTGCTCAATGATCAATTTGCAAATTCCTGTGGGTGGCAAGCCGGCTGTGCTGGCTGCCATCCAACTTGTGCACAGCGCGAAAGAATAGCACAAGAGGTGATTACAGTCAAATGAACGGACCTATTCACTGTTAGCTAGTTGTATACGTCTGCGCTGGGCTTTGATTTCGGCTCGCCTTCGTTTCTGCTCGAGGCGTTGTTGTATGCTCTGTGGCGAAGGCTTAGTGGGAAGACGGCGACTGGGTGCACGCAATCCCCGCCGTAGCAATTGGACAAACCGTTCCAGTGCTTCTTCGCGATTGCGGAGCTGGCTGCGATGTGTTGTGGCCACAATGCGCAGGACGCCCTCTTGGTCTATATGGCTGGCCAGATGGGTGAGCAGACGCGCTCGTTGCGTATCGTTCAGGCTAGGCGAGTGCTGTACATCGAAGAGCAGTTCCACGCGCGTCTCACGTCGGTTTACTCTCTGCCCACCGGGTCCGCTGCTGCGTGAGAAGCGAAACTCCAGTTCAGAAAGAGGAATGGCTAGCGCGCTGGTTATGCGGATTTTGTTCGGGCTTTGCTCTACAGTGGTCATGGTATCTCACAGAATGAGCATGGCGTCGCCAAAGCTGTAGAAACGATAGCGCTCACGAATGGCTTCCTGATAGGCACGGTCAATGAGGTCTTTGCCGGCAAAAGCTGCTACGAGCATCAATAAGGTCGAACGGGGTAGATGGAAATTCGTGATCATCGCGTTGACTACCCGGAATTGGAAGCCGGGATAGATAAACAGATCCGTTAGGCCAGCGAAGGGCTTGAGCGCCGTTTCGCCAGCTTGCAAACGTTGCCCTGCGGTTTCGAGCACGCGCACCGTTGTTGTGCCAATGGCAATGACCCGCCGCCCTTCTTGACGTGCGCGGTTGATGGCTTCACAAGTTTCCCTAGGCATTTCACAGTACTCGCTGTACATGCGGTGCTCTTCTACGTTCGTTTCATGCACTGGTCGGAAGGTGTCCATGCTAATGTGCAGGGTAACAAAGGCAAATTCCACTCCCTGTTGCTGCAGTTGCTGCACCAGTTCAGGAGTAAAGTGCAAGCCGGCTGTAGGTGCGGCTACAGAGCCACGCACCCGTGCGTAAATAGTTTGGTATCGTTCAGGATCCTCCAGTGGAACGTGGATGTACGGAGGCAAAGGGATGATGCCAATGCGGTCAAGCAAAGGCTCAATAGGGCGGGAAAACGAGACCACCCTGCCGCCTCCCTCGGTTGAGGCCAGCACGCGGGCGGTGATTTCTGGGGTAGGATGAATGGTGCTGGCTCCGGCCTCTGTTCCTGTGATGGCATGGATGGCGAGTTCGGCTCCCGGCTTCACCCGTCGGCCGGGTTTCAGCAGCACTTCCCAGCTCTCATCATCGCGCTTCTTGATGAGCAGCAGTTCCACCTTGCCGCCGCTAGGTATTTTGTGTGCGAATAAACGCGCCGGGATCACGCGGCTGTCATTCGCAACCAACAAGTCGCCTGGGTGCAAATAGGTGACAATATCCCGGAAATGACGGTGCTGGATATGCCCATTGCTGCGGTGCAGTACCAACAGGCGAGAGGCGTCACGCGGCTCAATGGGCGTCTGAGCAATTAACTCTGGGGGGAGGAAATAGTCAAAGTCGCTCGTTTTCACAACTGCCTCTGGTTCCTAGTTGCCATGGCGATAGCACCAACAATGCACAGCACAGCTACCGCAGCAATCAGGTTAAGAACAAAGGTGGCAAAGGCGGAGAGCAGTGCTGTCCTTGTCATAGGCACACCCCGCCCGGACAGGCGCATAGTAAAGGGCATGGTAAAATTCCATACTGCTTGCACCGCAACGAGAAGCACGAAGCCAAGAAAGGCAAGCGCGCTGCTGATGTTTCTGCGTTTCGCTAGCAGCACTCCGGTGAGAGCGGCTCCCAGCAAATATGCCATGAACAATGGTAGCTTGACTAAGAAATTCACGATCATTGTCCCTCCCCAAGTTACCGGCAATCTCGGCTTTTATCGTCGTTTCTGCAGTTCTCTGGCCATGCTCTGCCCATTTTGGGGCGGTTGGACGCTAAGCCAGTCCGCGATCGTGGCTCCTACGTCGGCAAAGGTGCTGCGCGTGCCCAGATTGACCCCAGCTTGAATTTGGGCGCCATAGATAAGCAGCGGCACGTACTCTCTGGAATGATCGGTGCTGGGTGTGGTCGGATCGCAGCCGTGGTCAGCAGTAAAGATCAATACATCCTCATGGCGTAGTGCGGCTAGCAGTTCTGGCACACGCGCATCCACATCGCGTAAGGCTGCCGCGTAGCCCTGCACATTGTTGCGGTGTCCATAGACCATATCGAAATCCACCAGGTTAGTGAAAATCAAGCCTGGCCCTGCTTGTGCCATCGCCTCCAAAGTTTTGTCCACGCCATCCATGTTGTCATGGGTATGAACGGCATAGCTAATGCCTTGCCCAGCAAAAATGTCCTCGATTTTGCCCACAGCCCACACTGTCTTGCCTGCTTGTACGATGTGATCGAGCAGGGTTGGTTCCGGTGGCGGGGCAGAGAAATCACGGCGCCTGTCCGTGCGTTGGAAAGCCCCCGGCGTTCCAATGAAGGGGCGTGCAATAACCCGCCCCACGTTGTGTTCCCCTGTGAGCATTTCCCGTGCAATGCGGCAGATGCGATAGAGCTCTTCCACTGGGATGATTTCTTCATGGGCAGCGACCTGAAAGACGCTGTCTGCGCTAGTGTACACGATGGGATAACCGGTGCGCATGTGTTCTGGGCCAAGTTCCTCAATGATGACCGTGCCCGAAGCAGGATAGTTGCCCAGCACTTTACGCCCGATGCGTCGCTCATACTCCGCGATCAGTTCCTTTGGGAATCCGCGTGGATACGTTGGCAATGGGCGGCGGGAGATCACCCCAGCGATTTCCCAGTGGCCAATCGTCGTGTCTTTGCCAGCCGATGCCTCGGCCATGCGTCCATAGGCAGCGAGGGGAGTTTCTTCAGCCGGTACGCCCAGGATGGGGTGGATATTGCCCAGCCCCAGTTTTTGGAAATTAGGCAGGTGGAGACCGCCCAATGCGCGCGCCATATTTCCCAGTGTGTCTGAGCCCTCATCACCGTACAAGTGCGCATCAGGTAACGCACCAATTCCCACACTATCCAGAATGATCAAGATAACTCGCTCAATCGTATTCATTGTATTACACATCATAACAATAGAACCGAGTTTCGACAAATGGCAGCCGATACATCATGTTCATTCCGCATTACCTGATGGCGGGGCGGCAACGACGCTTTCAGCCGCTTCTCTGCGGTAACAGGACTGCTACGTTTGCCCGGGTCTTGTCCAGACCCAGGCTTTGCGCTGCGACAAAGCATTTCGTGCGCAGCAGGCAGAAGAAAGCGCCCGCGTATTCCTGGGTGAGTTCAGAACAAGCATAGTAATTCGCTTGCCCTTTGCTGATAATGACCTGGGCTCGTTCCAGTTCCCTGTGCAGGTCCGGGGACATCTCATCCAGCGGCAGGCCCAATGTATCTGGCCCGGTGAGGATCACAGGAGCGAGCTTGTCCATGCCCACACTTTGTGCATCTTCCCATACCGCGTCACTGGTAATAGGCCCGCCCTTGACTGCCACGACAACCTGGCAGCCATAGCGCTGCAGTTCTGCGACCAGCAGGGTATCCAAGGCAATTTCTCCGACGTTATCTGCCAGGTAGAGCACGTGGCAATCTCCGTTAAGCAGTGACAACAACGCAAGAGTGTGGTCTATGGCTAATCCTTCGGCGATTACCGCTTCTAATTGTGCGGTGATTTCATCCACTGCAAGGTGATAGCCGGCGCCTACGGTGCGGAAATCGAGGTGGTTGCCAGCGATAGCCCATGAAACTAGCCAGCGCAAACGCTCTAGCTTGTCAGTTATGGGCATTAATGCTTGGGCAACTTGCTCGCGTACGGCTAAACCCGCGCTATTGCATTGTTGCCGCAGAGTGTGAAATGGCATCTCCAAGCCTGTGCGTTGTTTCAGCAGGCGGTGGACGCGGGTGATGTAAAAAGAGGGGATGTGCCGCCGGTCGAATTCTTGCCCCAGCCATGCCATCGCCTCACGTAGGATGGCTAGGCGCTCCGTTTCATCTAGGACGGTCATCTCCAGAGCGCCGCGCAAGTCATCAATGATGCAACTAGCACAGGCTAGATGAGTCTGCATGGCACAAGCTTACTCCATGAATGGCGATACGGCAAATGGCCCTGGGTATAGTTCAAAAGGTAGCTTGCAACATTAGCCCTACAATGACTACCCACAGGGCTGTTAAGTACCTTGACAAATGTCTGAAGCTTGGTTCAGCACGCAAATCTGTGCCATTCTAAGTATCGCAAAGAGCCTGCCCTGAACGCAGTGAAGGGGCAAGGTTCAGAATGACAAATGAGCCAACTTTGCAACAGCCCAGTCCTGGGACTACCCACGTTGCATTTGTCAATGTATGGCTACCGTTGTATAATGATAAATAGTACACTATATGTTTGCCCCGTTCAGGGGTTTTCTTTTGATTTTGAGGAGATGTATGACTACGGTATCTATTCTTGATAAGTTAGAAAAAATAGAAGAGCGTTACGAAGAGTTGGAACGCCTGCTGGCTGACCCTGAAGTGGCCACGGATTGCAACCGGCTGCGAGAGTATGCGCAGGAACGTGCGGATATTGCAGACTTGGTGGAAACATACCGCCGCGCCAAGAAGGTCAGAGAGGAACTGGAGAAAACCAGAGACATGTTGGATGATGAACTAGATGACGACATGCGCGCTCTGGTCAAGCAAGAGATAGAACGTCTCGAGGCTGAAGAGAACGAACTGCAGCAAAAGCTGCGCTTGCTCCTCTTGCCCAAGGATCCCAACGATGAACGCAATGTGATCATGGAAATCCGAGCCGGCACGGGAGGTGAGGAAGCAGCGCTGTTCGCCGCTGACCTGTACCGCATGTACGTCCGCTATGCGGAGGCACACGGCTGGAAAACCGAACTGCTCAGCGCGAATGTGACAGGTATAGGGGGCTTTAAGGAGGTGATTTTCGAGGTACAAGGCAAAGGCGCCTACTCCCGCCTGAAGCATGAAAGCGGCGTTCATCGTGTGCAGCGTGTGCCCGTTACGGAGGCGAGTGGGCGTATTCATACCTCCACGGCAACGGTAGCGGTCCTGCCCGAGGCAGATGAGGTGGATGTGGACATCAAGCCAGAAGACCTACGTATTGAGGTCTTTCGTTCCAGTGGGCATGGCGGCCAGAGTGTGAACACCACCGAT
>JBMFPM010000057.1:0-8908 GCA_049969135.1 Anaerolineae bacterium | reverse complement strand
TACCCGATCACCATTGACCCACGGCAGGACCCCATCGTTTCCCTCTTTTCTGTGGGAACTAGTCCAGTTCCTGACGCAAATAGCACGTGCCCTTAGAACCAAGGGCACCTGGCCCGATCAATAATACCTGATTGCGTGCTCAAGCGCTGCTGTATAATAGAAAAGCATATTCTGTCAAAAAGTGCGCCACAGTGAATTTGGCTATTAACGCAGATTGTGGTATAGTTATTGTTCGGATATCAATTTATCAAGCACGTTCTCGGACTGAAATGGCGTGCCAGTCAGACGGGTAGTCCGATGGCTGGTTCCATCTCAGGGTGAAGAGGACGGAAGATCAAAACGAAAGGGAGGAAGAAGTACAGTGGCAATCGTAACCATGAAAGAACTTTTGGAAGCAGGGGTGCATTTTGGGCATCGCAGCCGGCGTTGGCACCCCAAGATGCGCTCGTATATTTTCACCGAGCGCAATGGCATCCACATTATTGACCTGCAACAGACTATCCGGCTGCTCGAGGAGGCGTACAACTTTATCCGTGATACGGCAGCAGAAGGGGAAACCATCCTGTTCGTCGGTACTAAGAAGCAAGCTCAGGAGAGTCTGGAAACGGAAGCCAAGAGATGTGGCATGCCTTATGTTACCCAGCGTTGGCTAGGGGGCACGCTCACCAATTTCCGCACCATTCGCCAGCGTGCGAATTATCTGCTCGAGTTGGAGAAGCAGAAGGAGCTTGGCCAGTTTGCCACGCTGTCCAAGAAAGAGGCTTTATGGAAGGAGCGCGAGCTTCTCAAGCTGCAAAAGCGCCTCGGGGGTATCAAGAACATGTACTACTTGCCCAGCGCCCTCTTTGTTGTGGACGTAGCCCGAGAAGCCATTGCGGTCAAGGAAGCCAATATCCTGGGCATTCCTGTTGTCGCTATGGTGGACACCAATTGCGATCCAGACCCCATTGATTACGTTATTCCGGCGAACGATGATGCTATCCGTGCTATCAAGTTGATTGCCTCCAAGATCGCGGATGCGGTTATCGAGGGACAGCAAATGCGCGGGGTGATCATGGCGGAGGAAGGGGTAGAGGTGGCTGAAGTCCCAACACCTAGCGCAGCCCAGATGCCGCCAGTTCCGGAAGGAGCAGTGCCCGTTGAGGAAGCAATTGCTACGGGAGAGGAATTGGCGGCTGAAGAGGTCGGCGAGCTACCGGCAGAGTTAGTACTCGATAATGCCGAAGAAGCTCAAGCCACGCAAGAAACATTGTCTTCTGCGGAAGGGAACGAATAAAGTAAAGTTAGATTGCAGCAAACCCATATAGGAGCAACATACATGAACATCACATCTGAAATGATCAAGGAACTGCGCGAACTCACCGGCGCTGGTGTTCTTGAGTGCAAGAAAGCATTGGAATCGGCCAATGGCGATATGGGCCGAGCGCAGGAGATTTTGCGCCAAAAGGGATTGACCATCGCCGCCAAGAAAGCTGAGCGTGTAGCCAAGGAGGGCTTGGTGGAGTCCTATGTGCACATGGGCAAGATCGGTGCCTTGGTGGAGTTGAATTGTGAGACGGATTTTGTAGCCCGTTTGCCAGAGTTCAAGCAGCTTGCTCATGACCTGGCAATGCAAGTTGTAGCTGCCCGCCCACAGTATTTGAAGCCAGAGGACATACCGCCGGAGGTACTGGAGGACCAGAAACGCCTCTATCGCGCTCAGATGGCTGACCAGAACAAGCCTGAGCATGTGCTGGAACAGATTGTAGAGAACAAGTTGCAGAAATTTTATGCAGAAGTTTGTCTCCTGAACCAGCCATTTATCAAGGATGAGAACAGAACTGTGCAGGATGTTATCAACGAGAAAATTGCGGCTACCGGTGAGAACATCGTGCTGCGGCGGTTTGTCCGCCTAGAATTGGGCGAATCGTAACAATTGCTGGATGGGCTGGCGATGGCAAGGCCAAAATACAACCGTATTCTGCTCAAGTTAAACGGCGAGGCACTCGCTGGAGAGGCTGGCTGGGGCATTGATGTGCCCACGGTGGAGGCTATTGCGGCGCAGATTCAACGCGTCCATAGCCTGGAGGTTCAGGTCGCTATTGTCATTGGCGCAGGGAATATCTGGCGGGGTATCAACGGCTTGGCACGAGGCATGGAACGAGCTACAGCGGATTATATGGGCATGGTGGCTACGGTGATTAATGCTTTGGCATTGCAGGATGCTTTGGAGAGGGGAGGAGTGGCCACCCGCGTGCAGACAGCGATCGAAATGCGTGCTGTCGCCGAGCCTTACATCCGGCGTAGGGCAATCCGGCATCTGGAAAAAGGGCGTGTAGTCATTTTCGGGGCCGGCACGGGCAATCCGTACTTTACGACAGACACAGCAGCAGCCCTGCGGGCGATGGAGATCGAAGCGGATGTGCTGCTCAAGGCGACCAAAGTGGACGGCGTCTATGACGAAGACCCGATGGTTAACCCTAAAGCACACCGCTTTGCTTCGCTTACCTACATTGAGGCGCTCAACATGGGAGTCAAGGTTCTCGACAGTACGGCGTTATCCCTGTGCATGGATAATGACTTGCCCATTATTGTCTTTAAATTAGCCGAAACGAATAGTATTGAACGCGTGGTCTGCGGGGAACCAATCGGGACGATTATCAGTCGTTAACCAGGAGGATATGATGGTTGAGGATGTCTTGAAAGAAGCAGAGGCTAGGATGAGCAAGGCAGTAGAGGCATTACGTGAAGATCTGATGGCGATCAGAACCGGGCGTGCATCGCCTGCCTTGGTGGAACGTTTGCGGGTGGACTATTATGGCACTCCTACGCCGCTCAACCAAATTGCTGCTATCTCTGCGCCGGAGCCAAGGCTCCTGGTTATTCGCCCCTGGGATCCGAGCAGTATTGGGGAAATCGAGAAAGCCATTCTCAAATCAGAGCTTGGGCTGACGCCGAACAACGATGGCATGGTGATCCGTTTGTCCATTCCACGCCTTACCGAAGAGCGGAGGAAGGAATTGAGCAAGGTTGTTGGGCGCCGAGTGGAGGAGGGCCACATCGCCGTGCGCAATATCCGACGCGATGCGCAAGAGGATTTACGTGAATTACAGAAAGAGAAGCTCATTACTGAGGACGAGTTCTTCGAAGCCCGTGATAAATTGCAGGAAATTCACGACAAATACATTGCACTAATGGATGAGATAGGGAAAGCGAAACAGCAGGAGATCCTGGAGATTTAGATGAGCAGCCGCCTAGAGCAAGGGGCAACCCCACTGCCCAAGTTATCGGTCGTGCCTCAACATGTCGCGATTATCATGGATGGCAATGGTCGTTGGGCGCAGCAACGCGGATTGCCGCGCTTAGCTGGCCATCGTGCGGGAACCGAAAATGTGCGGCGCATCTTACGCGCATGTGTGGAATACGGCGTGAAGATCCTCACGCTGTATGCGTTTTCTACAGAGAATTGGAGCAGGCCACGCGAGGAAGTGGAAGGGTTGCTCACCTTGCTCTCCCAGGTGATAGACCGCGAACTGGATGAACTGCGCAAGAATGGGGTGCAGTTGCGTCATCTGGGCATGCTGGAAGGCTTGCCAGAGAATCTGCAAAGGAGGATTCGCGAAGCGATAGCGGCAACGGCTTCTGGTGATCGCATTATCGTCAACGTGGCGCTGAACTACGGTGGCCGTAGGGAAATCGTGGAAGCGGTGCGGCGAATGATAAAGGATGGCTTAGCTGCGGATCAGGTGACGGAACAGGCGCTTGCTGGCTATCTCTGCACGGCAGGCTTGCCCGACCCTGATTTGATTATCCGTACGGCAGGCGAGATGCGCCTGAGCAATTTTCTTATCTGGCAAGCGGCTTACGCTGAATTCTATTCGACACCAACCTATTGGCCTGACTTTGGCCCAGAAGAGTTGTATCAGGCACTGGTTGCTTATGGCCAGCGCGTTAGGAAATTCGGTGGGCTGCCCAACGCCGGAGCAAGCCAATCCCAATAATGCAAAGCTCCTTTTGGCTGATCCATTGGTAGCTTTAGAGCTTCAGGAGAATATACCACGTGCTTAAGCATCGCATTCTCAGCGCTATTATCCTCATTCCTATCGTCCTGGCTTTGGCTTATGCAGGGGGGCCTTACTTTGCCCTCACCGTGGCTGTAGCGGCATTACGGGCTGGCTATGAGTTTTATCACATTATGCGCAAAGGTGGCTATCAGCCATCGTATGTCGTGGGCATGGCATTAATCGCAATCCTCCTGTTAAATGCCTACTATCCACAATGGCAGATGTGGCGATGGGGACTGGCGGCTGCAGTTATGCTGCCCATGGTTTGGCAGGTAATCAGAGGAGGTTGGAAGAGTTTCTTGCCCAATTGGGCACTTACATTAGCTGGAGCGTTGTATGTAGGTGGCCTTTGTGCTCATATGATTGCCTTGCGCAATCTCCCATTGGGGTTGGAGTGGCTGCTCATGACGTTTGCCGTTACCTGGGCCTGTGACACTACGGCTTATTTTGCCGGCCGTTTTTGGGGAAAACGCGGCTTTTTTACCCGCATCAGCCCCCATAAGACTCAAGAAGGGGCGGTGGCTGGTTTCCTGGCTGGGATTGTGACGATGCTGATAGCAGGGCGGTGGATGGGGCTCTGGTTATGGCAAAGCTTTCTGCTGGGGGTATTGCTCGTTCTTGGCGCTACCTTTGGTGATCTAGCAGAGTCTCTGATCAAGCGACAAGTGGGAGTGAAGGATTCGAGTTCTCTGATTCCAGGGCATGGAGGCATGTTGGATCGGGTGGACAGTTTGCTGTTCACCAGTGTAATCACGTATTATTTTGCATTGTGGGTAGTCTATAAAAGGTGATAGAACCGTCTCAACGCAATGGATGCAGCGAAGATGAGGAGGCTTGCCATCTGATTCTGCCTTTATCACTTTCTTCTCGTAGTGAGGTTGACCGTGGCAGGGTATTGGATCACAGCAGGGTTATCGCTGGGTAACCAGATTATTGCTTCTGCCAACGTAATTATTGGTTTTTCGTTGTTGGCTTATATCCTCACGCACAACTTCCGAAGCACAGTAGCTCGTGCTTTCTCTGCGCTGCTCGCCTTCATTATCATTGTGTACATCGGGGACATTCTGGTCTACAACGTGATCTCCGAGCCGCTCACGTTGCTTTGGTTGCGCTTCCAGTGGTTGGGTATTGCTTTTGTGCCGGCGGCTTGTCTCCATTTCTCCGATGCGTTGCTGCGGACGACCAATTCCTTGTCCTCCTGGCGGCGGGTAGCCGTGACGATAAGCTACGCGCTGGGATTGGTGTCATTTGTGCTGGCTGCAGCAACTGACCTGGTTGTAGAGGATGGTGTCGTCTCCTATGAGATTTCACACTTGGCTCCCGGGCCTTACTTTGGAGCATTCACCATTTATTTCTTTGTTACCGTTTTGGCCGCCGTGCTCAACGTGTTCCGAGCACGGCAACGCTGCTTGACCTCCACTTCACGCCGGCGCATGACCTATCTGAGCATAGCCATTATCGCGCCAGGTTTCGGAGTTTTCCCTTATCTGCTTGTACCGACCATGGCGCAGACGCTGTCTCCTAATCTTGTATTGGGCCTTTCGCTAGTTGGCAATTTGGGCATTGCCTTAATGACGGTCGTCAGTGCCTACACGGTGGCCTATCAAGGCGTGTTCATGCCCGACAGAGTGATTAAGCATAATTTGATCCATTACCTCTTGCGTGGCCCATTAGTAGGCTCTGTAGTAATCTCTCTCATGTTGGTTATCCCCAGGGTGGAAGCGATATTGGGCTTGCCCCGCGATACAGTGCTTATCTTTGCTGTGATTGCTAGCATTGTTCTCTTGCAGGTGATGATTAACCTGGCAAAGCCATACATTGACCGCCTGATTTACCGCAAGGACCGCGATGAAATAGCCTGGATAGAGCAGTTGGATACCCGCCTTCTGACCAGCACCGACTTGGAACAACTTCTGGAGAATGTATTAATTGCATTGTGCGATCTACTGCGAGTGCGCAGTGGGTTTGTGGTTGCGATGCAGGAAGGTGTACTGAAGGTTCAAGTATTTTGTGGCCCTCGGGAAGCGGCTACAAAATTCATCAAAGAGTGTGATTGGCATGAGTTACTCCCTTCATTTGCCGCCAATTCCAGTCGGCGCGGTGAGTTGCACAACCAAGATTTCATACTGCGGAACGGTTATTGGCTTCTGCCATTGCGCAGCAAGGATCGCAGATCTACGCTGGGCATCCTAGGTGTGGAAGCACGTAATGGTGCGCCAGCTTTCACATTAGAGGAACTGGCTACGGTGGCGAATTTTATCAGCCAGGCTGAATTGGCTCTAGAAGATATGCATTTGCAGCAAGATGTTTTTACAGCCTTGCGCCAGATTGTGCCAGAAATCGAAGAGATTCAGCGCTGGCGTAGCGCGCCATTCTATCCTGCTCCTCCTCGGTTGGAGCGATTGGAGAGCAATCCAGTCTATGCCCCCGATTTTCCTAAGGTGGTGCGAGATGCGCTGCGCCACTATTGGGGTGGGCCAGGCTTGGCGGATAGTCCACTAATACGCACACGGCTGGTGCGCCGAGCCCTGGAGGAAAACGATGGCATACCCGTTCGTGCCTTGCGCGCGGTGCTGGAAGCAGCCATTGAACGGCTCAGGCCGCCAGGGGAGCGCAGTTTGACTGCCAACGAGTGGGTAGTCTATAACATCCTAGAGATGAAATTCATCCAAGGAAAGCCGATTCGCGAGATCGTGGAGCGCATGGCGATCAGTGAGTCGGACTTTTACCGCATACAGCGTATAGCGATCGAGCAATTGGCCAAGACTTTGGCAGCCATGGAGTTAGAACTAGTGAGCAGCGAGGGTGCAGTAGCTGAAGCGTAACCCTCTATTGACCGTTTGGCAGTATGGATATTGCTATATGCGGAGAGAGTGTTTGTCGGCAGATGCGATTTGGCATCTTTGTACGATGGAAAGTATAATGTTACTACTAGCTTCTCAGGGTGGCTACTGGTAGCGGGACGGCAGTTCATACCAGGCTCAAGGTATCCCTTGGAGCAACAATAATCTACAAAGGAGGAAAACCGATGGCTTTCAAAATTACTGAAGACTGTATTTCCTGTGCCGCTTGTGAGTCAGAGTGCCCTAACGAGGCAATCAGCGAGGGCGAGGATCGCTTCGTCATTGATCCGAACAAGTGCACCGAGTGCGTTGGCTTCTACAACACGCAGCAGTGTGCATCGGTGTGTCCTGTGGACGCCTGTGTACCAGACCCGGATCACCAAGAGACGAAGGAACAGTTATTGGCCAAATTCAAGAAGCTACACCCTGACAAAGAGCCGAAGTAAAAACGGGTTACAACGACTCCATAGTGAGAGTAGTTAGGAAGCCGGGTTTGTGACACAAACCCGGTTTCTAGTTTTGAAAAGATATCCTCTTTCGCCCAGACAAAACGGTCGTTGAGGTAGATACAATACAGACCATGCGCCGCTTGCAGCGCGCGGGTTATGCTTAACCACAGAGCACACAAAGAACGCAGGGGGAATGAATTTTTCCTTGACACTCTGAAAGGGCTTCTCAAGGTAGCTTGCCTGATCTGCGCAGGTACAGCAAAGCGAGGGCCACGTTGGCTGCCCAGCTTAGTGCTTTGAATTCTCCTTTTGCCAGTGCTTCTTCAATTTCCGAAGAATCTAGGAAGAGTAGCTCTTGTTCTTCCAAGTCATCGGATCGTGGTTGAGTTACATAATATGCGTCACACGCCAGGTAGAAATGTCCTGTGGCGATGCCTCGGTTAGCGCCCACCGTATAGCTTCCCAGATGGACCCATTCTGGAGCTTCATAGCCGGTTTCCTCGCGCAATTCCCGTTTTGCAGCTTCCAGAGGGTCTTCTCCTGGTTCGATATAGCCTCCCACCGGAGCCAGCGATATACCTTGCAATGCGTACTTTGTCTGACGGAAACAGAGCCATTTGCCTTCTTTTGTCAAGGCGATGACGTTAATGTAATCGGGGGTGATAATCCACGGCCAGTCAGAAATGATCCGTCCATCGGGTAGCTCCACCGTATGGGTTTCCACCGTCAGATACTTGCCATGCGTAAAGACTGTGCGTCGGGCGAGGGTTTTCCATGGTTTCACTGAATTCATCTCCTAGCCAACATTCTTAGACAAGTCATTCTCTGGGGAGTTCCTGGCAATCTGATACCATTCCGCTAGGTATTCTTTCACTTCTTCATCGCTCAGATCATACCAATGCTCATATGCCGATGCGACTGCAAAAGGCAAGTGCTCTGGGTGAACATAAAAGGATACCAAGGCATCCACATGGGGTTTGAGTAGTTTTACGGCAGAGCCAGATGCCGTCGGAACGGCTACGATCACACTCCGTGGTTCCCTCCGTCTGACTGACTGCACTGCCGCGAGCATGGTGGAGCCTGTAGCTAAGCCATCATCAACTAGAATGACATCCTTACCCGAGAGGTCAATGGGCTCTCTATCTCCCCGGAATTCCTTGATGCGGTGTTCCACTTCTCTTCTAGCCTTCTCCAATTGTGCTGCGATAACTGCTTTGGGGAGGCCAGCAGCATGTGGCCCTAGGTACACCGTGCCATCGGAAACCACAGCACCAAATCCCGCTTCGGTCGTCCAAGGGAACTGGATCTTGCGTGCGATGATCAGGTCCAGTGGTGCGTTTAGGGCTTTCGCGATCTGCGCAGCGACTGGCACTCCTCCTGCCGGGATAGCCAGGACCACTGCATCGCTTAGTGGCAATTCCAGCACCCTCTGGGCCAGCTTTCTCCCTGCTTCAATACGGTCTCGGAAAAGCACCGGTGGGTAGCCTCTATCCAGAGAGATCATCCTTGTCTGGCTCCTACAGGTGCCCCTTGGAGGGATTCACTTGCTGTTGCTGTGGCAGCAAATGCACGG
>JBMFPM010000056.1:0-9041 GCA_049969135.1 Anaerolineae bacterium | reverse complement strand
CTCAAACAAAGAAAACAAATGACCGAGACCCTGGAAGCAATAAACCGTGGGATACGAACGGTGCGTGCAAAGTGGCAGGAAGAAAAGAAACGGCTACAGGACAGCCAAGCTGCATTGCAGAGCCAGTGGCAAGCACTCAGTGTAGAAGTGGCGCAACTCCAAGCCAGGCTGGATGATCTCACTGCGAATATTGAAGAGTATAGCAAGCGAAACGCGGCGCAAAACTGGCTGAGCAACCTGCAAGAATTGCCAACAACCGATGAAGCCTGGGGTGATCGCCTGACACCATTGATCGAACTGAACCACCAAAAAGCCCACTATGAAGCTGGATTGACCTCGGTGGCTGAGATCTTGGGATTGCTCAAGGGGCTCGGTGAAGGCATGGATCGCTTTATCCGCAGCGTGGCGACGGTTTATGAGGAGCAACAGCGTTACAAGCTCCCAGAGCTTCGCCTCAAGCTCTCTGATGCGGTTACTTCCTTCCATGCGATCTGGCCTGAGTTCCAGTCCAAAGTCAAAGACGAGAAATACCTAGGCGCACACCCTCTGGAATTCAGCCAGCGCATCAAAGAGGTAGTACAACAAAAGCTCAACGAGCCAGCCATACAAAAGATGTTCGAGGACATGGGGAATGCGCTGACCGAAGCCACCAAAGCCTGGCGCTAAATGCAATGCGAAAGGTTTCGCACGAGTGGGTAGTGCGCCCATCCAGCTTGCTGAATTTTACATTGAATGAGAAGGGAGACATCGGTGAAAAAGCTTTTAGCCATTCTAGCCATTATCGCTTCCATCCCGCTGCTGGTATTCGGAGTGATTTTTCTCATTGCAGCGGTGACAACTCCTAGCCGGCTCTCTGTCGCAGCCGTCTTGTTGCTCTTTGGTGGCGCATTGCTCATTGGGGGAGCGCTCACGTTGCGCCGGCTGGCGGAGATCAGCCCCGAAGCCTTGGCAACGGGCATTGTAGACCTGGCACGTCGTCTGGGCGGCGAGGTCACGGTAGCGCAGGTTCAGGCAGAGTTTCGCATCTCCAGTGCGCTGGCGCTCAGCACGCTCGAAAAGTTGCGCGGACGCGGAGAATGCCAGCGTGAGCAACGCGCCGACCACGATGTGTATATCTTCAAGAGCGTCATGCCGGCAAAAGCCATCAAGCGCTGCCCCTATTGCGGTAGCGAATTCGCGGTCAAGAGCGCCTTGCGCGAGTGCCCAAACTGCGGCGCGATGCTAGAAATTGTCAAGGAATAGGCCCATCTTACGGCTGAGCCTGTTTGGCTTCCACCCGCTGTTTGAATTTGGATACATCGATAATCATACGCTCATGGATGCCTTCGCCGACCTTCTCGAGTTCATCGAATGCTTCTACCCGGAAGGTAAGCTTGCGGCCATCCACTTTGATTAGCTCAGCCCGGGCACGCACGGTCATGCCCAACGGCGTCGCAGCCAGATGACGCACATCCACCCGAACGCCCACTGTGCGGTAGCCATCGGGCAAAAGATGGTCTACAGCGCGTACGGCAGCCCCTTCCATGAGACGCACCATTTCGGGCGTGGCAAGCACGGAGACGTTGCCACTGCCCAGATGCTTGGCGGTGTTCTCCACCCCCACCCTCAACTCGCGTTCACCGACTAGTCCTGGTTGGACTTGCTCGAACATGGCTCCTCCCAATAAAGACATGCCGGATCCTGATAGGAGTATCAGCATCCGGCATACAAAAATGGACTTCGCTAGGTAAGAATTTCTTGCATAATTAAGCGAGCAATGCCTGGAGTTCTGCTCCTTCGATGGTTTCCACCTCGATGAGGCGTTTAGCCAGAGCTTCTAGCTTGTCGCGATGCTCTTTCAAAATGTTCATCGCGCGCTGGTAAGCGGTCTCGATAATACGCTTGACCTCGGCATCAATCTGCCGTGCAACTTCTTCGCTATAATCCCTCTGTTCCGCGATCTCTCGACCAAGGAAGATCAGCTCTTCCTTCTGACCAAAGGTGCGCGGGCCCAGCACTTCGCTCATGCCATACTGCGTAACCATGGCACGTGCCAGCTTGGTAGCTTGCTCCAGGTCATTGCTGGCCCCCGTCGTGATGTCGCCGAAAACCAACTCTTCCGCAGCGCGACCAGCCAGCAAGCCGGTAATTTCGTCCTCAAATTTCGCCTTGCTGCGCAAGTAGCGGTCGTCCTCTGGCAGATGGATGGTATAACCCAAAGCCATACCGCGCGACACAATCGAGACCTTGTTCACTGGATCTGCCTTTGGCAGATGGTGCATGACCAAAGCGTGGCCAGCCTCATGATGGGCAATAATGTTCTTCTCCTCCGCACTGATCAGGCGGCTCTTCCGTTCTGGCCCAGCGATGACACGCTCTACCGCCTCCTTGAACTCGTCCATGCCAATGGCTTTTTTGTTGCGCCGTGCAGCCAAAATAGCCGCCTCATTAACTAGGTTCTCGATATCAGCGCCTGAGAAGCCCGGCGTTTGTCTGGCCAGTTCCATCAGATCCACATCTTCAGCCAACGGCTTGCCGCGCACGTGCACTTCCAGGATCGCTTTGCGCCCATTCATATCGGGCCGATCCAACACCACGCGCCGGTCAAAGCGGCCTGGCCGCAGTAGCGCAGGGTCCAGGATGTCTGGACGATTTGTCGCCGCTACCACAATAACCTTTGTATCGGTGTCAAACCCGTCCATCTCCACCAGGATCTGGTTCAAGGTCTGCTCGCGCTCATCGTGGCTACCACCCAAGCCAGCACCACGGTGCCGCCCAACAGCATCAATCTCATCCACAAAGACAATGCATGGGCTGTTCCGTTTAGCTTGGTCAAAGAGGTCGCGCACACGGCTGGCGCCAACGCCCACGAACATTTCGACGAATTCTGAACCGCTAATGCTGAAGAAGGGCACGCCCGCTTCGCCAGCCACAGCCCGCGCCAGCAGCGTCTTGCCCGTCCCCGGTGCGCCCACCAGCAATACGCCTTTCGGGATACGCGCGCCAAGCATGGTGAACTTGGCTGGCTCTCTCAGGAACTCGACCACTTCTTGAAGCTCCTGCTTGGCTTCGTCAACGCCTGCCACGTCCTGGAAAGTAACCGTTGGCTTATCGCCGGTAAACAGACGAGCACGGCTCTTGCCGAAGGACAACGCTTGGTTATTTCCGCTTTGTGCCTGGCGCAACATGAGCAGCAGGATAAGCCCCAGCCCAAGCACAGGCAAAAAGTTCATGAGCATGGGAACAATATCCACCCAGGCGCTCGGCTTCTCGGGAACGATCTCTACTGCAGCGAATTCTTCCGGCGTCACACCCAAGTTGGCCAAGGTCTCAGTCAGGCTGATCCCTGATTCTTTGCGCGCGCGCAACTTGGCTGGCTGCTGTCCTTCATTCAACCAGATCGTCAGGTCATCGCCGGAAATGGCAATTTTCTTCACCGCACCGGCTTTTACATAGCTAGCCACCTTGTTGATGGACACGGAAGGAAGCTCTTCCGCCGGCACGACGAAGTTGAAATAGATCAAGGCGATCACCGCCAGCGTGATCAACAGATATACAAATCCATTTTTCGACCAACTCGATCCCACCATACCTCCTAAAAACCGCAAAAAAGCCGCCCGAAGCGGCACGACAATGCACAAGACGTTGATTCAGGCATTTCTTATGATGGGCCCACCTGGATTCGAACCAGGGACGACCCGGTTATGAGCCGGGGGCTCTAACCGCTGAGCTATGGGCCCTCCAGAGCGGGTGACGGGACTCGAACCCGTGACAACCTACTTGGAAGGCAGGGGCTCTACCATCTGAGCTACACCCGCATTGTCAAGCACTGCAGCACTTGTGCCTGGCACTGTCGGGGTGAGAGGACTTGAACCTCCGACCCCAGCGTCCCAAACGCTGTGCGCTACCAACTGCGCTACACCCCGCTATATATTATTATAACCAATTTATCGGGGCTCGTCAACCGTGATGAGTGATGAGTAACGAGTAGCTTGTCGCACTAGGCCTTGCGGTCAAAATAAATGCTCTTGCCCGTTGCCGACAGGGGAATACCCATGACGTAATCCGCATCTATAAGCCCCATTTCACGTGCCACGACGCCTGCTCGGTACATGATGCGGTTATCCACGTTCAACATTGCTGCTGTCTTGACTGCCGAGCCCAAAGCGATGCCCATATCCAGCAAGCGGAAAGCGCATTGTGGCCCCCGGAACTCACCGTCAAGAGTATTCGGAGTGATGCATTTCTCTGCGCCACAGGCACTACAATTCAATCCCATCGCCTTGGCGTCCTTGATCCCGATCAATACGACGACCGGCGAATCCTTGACGTTCTGCCCATCCCGGTCAAAATTGCGCTTACCGGTGCGTTCTCCAAAGCGGATCATCGCCTCACCTAGCTCCCGACAGGCCTCGCCCTCGATAATCTTCGTCACCACAAAGTCTTGGCCTGCCGATTTAGGGGCTGTACGCGCGGCAATGCACATTAACTCTGCTACGGTACGCAAGCTATCAGACATGATCGCTATGTCCCCTCCTCAGGAAATCAAAGTACAAGCAAGAGCACACCTGCTCCCGCTTCTGCCTCTTCCCTTTCGGCAAAATAGTGAGCACAACCCTCACTCACAAAGCAAGAGCGCTGATTGACACCAATGGGGTACCGCTTAGCCCGTTACTTCTGGCTCACTCGCTGGCACGCTAGGCATTGCCCTGAAGTGATATACCTGACCGAGCAGGTGGCTGCCGACCAGAGTAGCCCAGAATTCGGTGAAAATCACCCCAATACAACACAGGATCACCCCGAAGCCAGACACAAACTGTGCCACGAAGGCAAGAAGAAGAGCAATAATGTAATTGCCCAGGTTAGCCCGGATGTATTGGAAAATGTCGCCAAAACGGAAGAAAGCACCAAAGTCGCCACTGAGGGCATAATGGGTGTATGCTGAGGGCAATACCAGGCCCAGGAACAAGCCGTAAAACGCGGAGAGACAGCTCATGCTCCAAATACACAGGACAACGGGTGCAGCGACACGCCCGGGCTCTGTCGTATCATACCCAGTTACCGCGCTGACAAAGGCTGCAAACATTGCCAATGCAATTAGCGGGATAGCCCAAACCATCGCTCCCAGCGTGCTCATCAATCCCTTGACAAAATAATCACCGAAATCATCCCAGCCAGGCAAGGGCTGCTCTGCTCCCTCTGCCACGTTTTTCAAGACCTTCAATGCATAGCCAACAACAGCCAGATTGACGATGGGAATGAGGCCCAGTATGCCACCGATGAGCACCTTGGTAACCCATTCCTTGTCGTCAAAAATGTACGTAAATGATTTGCCCCAATCCATGTTCCCGCCTCCTTGATATATTGGTACATTAGATTGCTACCAGGGCATGAACATCCCTGCAGGGTAGAGCACACTGCACCCCCTCCAGAGGTTTCAGCCTGATGCCCTCTCAATGCCAGGATAATTATAGCACAGATAGGGGGAATGGGCAAGCGCTTCGGTAGATTTGACATTTCCTGGGACACGTGATAAACTTAAGGCAAACCTAAACTTTTTGAAAGAAATATTAAAGGTGAAGCTATATGACAGATAATCCTTCTGCATTCAGCGAGAATATTCAGATGTACCTGGTCAACATCCTGCGCCTGGGTGCCAAGGGCCAGCCTGTGCCCCTTTCCCAACTTGCCGCTGCGTTGGATGTTTCTCCCATCTCTGTCAATCAGATGTGTCGCAAACTGCAGGATGAGGGACTGGTGACTTATATCCCTTACAAGGGAGTCTCCATCAACCCGGTTGGAGAACGGCTGGCAGCCCGTATTCTGCGTCGTCATCGTCTGTGGGAAGTCTTTTTGGTAGAACACCTGCAAATGAGATGGGAAGATGCCCACGAAACCGCTTGCCGGCTGGAGCACGATACGCCAGATGAAGTCATCGAACGTCTGGACGTATTTCTTAACCGGCCCCGCTTCAATCCCCAAGGCGAACCCATCCCCACCAGCTCAGGGGAATTCGCCTCAGTTCTCGTAAGCCCATTGACAGAGATGAAAGCAGGAGAGAGAGGATACTATGTCCGCAGCACAGCGGATGTAGCAACTCGTGATTTTTTGGCCGCCCAAGGGTTGCGCCCTGGTGCTTCACTGCAAGTCTTGGCTGTCGCGTTGGACAGCATCCTGATAGAAGTGAATGGCAAAAGGATTGCTTTGGATCGCTCGATAGCCGCCACCTTGCTGGTAGAGCAGGGAAAAATAAAAACGGAGGAATACAACAATGAACAACATATACCCTCTTAGCGAACTAAAGGCTGGAGAAAGTGCTTTCATTCAGGAATTACAAGGGGGCTACGGCTTCCGCAGCCGTCTTGCTGCGCTTGGCTTTACGCCAGGAACTGAAATCAAGATGATACAGAATTTGGGCCACGGGCCGTTGATTGTTTCCGTACGAGATACCCGTATCGCCTTGGGGCGCGGAGAAGCGCAGAAAATCTTGATCCGCTTGGAGAAAGAGCACCTATGTCAGGTCAAGAGCGAAAATCCATCCGCATAGCACTGGCCGGACAACCCAATGTCGGAAAGAGCACGATATTTAATCTGCTCACCGGCTTGAACCAACACGTGGGCAATTGGCCGGGTAAGACCGTGGAACAAAAAACCGGTACTTGCCATTGGCAAGATTGGACGTTCGATGTGGTTGATTTACCAGGCACGTATAGCTTGAGCGCCAACTCGCCAGAAGAACTGATTGCGCGCGAGTACATTATCAAAGAAAGGCCCGATGTCGTCGTAGCCATCGTGGACGCATCGGCTCTGGAGCGCAATCTCTACCTGGTTTCCGAACTATTGCCTCTGCCGGTGCCTGTGGTCATTGGCTTAAACATGGTGGACGTGGCTGAGCAACAGGGACTGAAGGTGGAACCCCATGTGCTGGAGGCGGCATTGGGAGTACCCGTAGTGCCCATGATCGCGACCAAAGGACAGGGCATCACTGAGTTACTAGAACGCATCCGGGATATCGTCTGCAATGGTGCTGTCTATACCCCCAATGTGCCGGATATCCGCATGGATCACAAAGAAATCCTGGACCGCATTGAGGCACTGATCGCCGAGCATGTGCCTCCAGAATACCCACAGACTTGGGTTGCACTCAAAATCCTAGAAGGCGACAAACAACTGACAGAAATGATGCGCACGCGGCTACCCCAAGAAACCTGGGACGAAATTTATCGCATTATCAAACAACATGAGGACGCCTGCGTGGCTGTCGCCAGTGGACGATATGCCTGGATTGGGCGTATGGTTCGTGCCGCAGTAGTCAAACCCAAAGCGGGGCAGATCTCATTGACCGATCGGCTGGACCGCTGGGCTACCCATCCTGTGTGGGGATTGTTTATCCTTGCCAGCTTCCTGGGGTTGACTTTCTGGTTGACTTATACCATTGGTGAGCCTATCACTCAGTTACTTCATGTCTATATCGTGCATAGCCTCGCCAACCTGGCCACCGCTACGCTCGCTACCGCTCCATCCTGGCTGGCGAGTTTGGTGGTGGATGGAATAATTGGAGGCGTGGGGACTGTGCTCACCTTTTTCCCCATCCTGATCATTTTCTTTGCCGTGCTGGGCATACTGGAAGACATTGGCTATATGGCGCGTGGAGCGTATGTCATGGACCGTTTTATGCACATGATGGGTCTTCATGGCAAATCCTTCTTGCCCCTGTTCTTGGGATTTGGCTGCAACGTGCCGGCTGTGCTGGGCTCGCGCGTCATTGAGTCGGAGCGCGGCCGTCTCCTGACTATCCTGCTCTCTCCACTGGTTCCTTGCACCGCACGTATGGCCGTCGTGGCTTTCTTGACACCGATATTCTTCACCTCGCCAACAGTTGTTTCTTGGGGATTGATCACCGTCAATCTCACAGTGCTCGCCATCTTGGGCATATTGATGAACCGGCTCATCTTCAAGGGAGAACCCATCGCATTTATTATGGAGCTCCCTTTGTACCATCTTCCCAATTGGCGTACAATCGCCTTAACGGTTTGGCAACGATTGCTGTCTTTCTTGACCAAGGCAGGCACCATCATCTTGATTGCCTCGATAGTCATCTGGGCACTCTCTACCCTACCCCATGGGAACATTGAAACCAGCTTGTTGGCAGCCTTTGGACGGCTATTGGAGCCCATTGGTCAGTTCATGGGCTTGGATTGGCACATGATGGTTGCCCTGCTCAGCGGATTTGTGGCGAAAGAGAATGCTGTTGCCACTCTGGGCGTGCTTTTTGCTACAGGGGGGAATGGAGCTGGCTTGGCAACAATCCTGCCTAGCATTTTGACCCCAGCAGCAGCATTGGCATTCCTGGTCGTGGAGATGCTGTTCATTCCCTGCGTTGGCACACTCAGCGCCATAAGGCAAGAGACCAATTCCTGGCGCTGGACCATCTTCAGCGTGCTGCTCTTGTTCGTGGTCTCGCTGGCAGGCGGGCTAATCAGCTATCAAATTGCCCGCCTCCTAGGTGGGTAGCAGCGGAGTTACCAGGTATTACGCGATTCGCCTATCTGTTGATCTAGTGAAAGGTTAACCAATAAATGCTGGAGAAACTCCTACAAATCATAGCCACCGGTGGTACCCACCATCTTAAGCAGCTAGCTCAGCAATTGGATGTCAGCGAGGCTCTTCTGGAGAGCATGATCGAGGACCTGGTACGCCTGGGCTATCTGCAACCTTTGCATGCCAAGTGCTGTGCCGATTGCAGGGCTTGCCCGAGCGCGGGCGAATGTGCCCTGGGCTTTGCCAATCGTGTATGGGCATTGACTGAAGCGGGCAAGAAGTTGGCGCAAAGAACCGCGACTGATCCAGTGAGATTGACAGGTAAAGATTCCTCTTAGAGAGCCGTCCGCTCTGATTAGGCAGAGCGCCACTATTGACCGGCAGACACAGCACTTCCACGGTAAACCAGCCTACCATTGGCAACCCAAATTACTCGGAGTATCAGCACTGATGCTCAGCTTTGTAGTGTTAGACTTTTATATGAATTGCCGCAAAAACCTTGACAAGAATGCACTAAAGTT
>JBMFPM010000055.1:0-9092 GCA_049969135.1 Anaerolineae bacterium | reverse complement strand
GCTTCACGCGGCAAGGGGGATTAGTAGCGCATCTTGGGACGAACAATGCCATTGAAGTGGAGAGGCGCATTGCAGCGGGTGACGAACATGCACGCCTCATCTACGAAGCGATGGCTTATCAGATTGCCAAAGAAATTGGGCTGATGGCTACTGTACTGAAAGGCAAAGTGGATGCTATTGTGTTGACCGGGGGCTTGGCGCACTCGTCCATGCTGGTTGGCTGGATACGCGAGCGGGTGGAGTGGATCGCGCCAGTGCTGGTCTATCCCGGTCAGGATGAAATGCTGGCTATGGCGCAGGGTGCGCTGCGCGTACTACGTGGTGAGGAGGAAGCGAAGGAGTACTGATGCGCATTACCGTGAAGTTGTATGCTACACTGCGCAGGTACAAGCCCGATCTGACTCCGGGGGCTGGCTTCTCCCTCGATGTGCCTCCTGGTGCGACGGTCGGTCAGGTAGTAGCACAATTGGGCATTCCGGATGGGGTAGCGTTGGTGCCCATGGTCAACGACGAGGTGCAGGGGTTGGATCATGTGCTGGCAGAAGGGGATACGCTCAGCCTCTTTCCGCCGGTGGCAGGGGGATAGGTATCAAAGCGTAAAAAGAGGGACGGAGATGTGAAGAGCGAGGTAGGGCGAAGGAGGTAGCAATGGAGGAAATCGGAGTGCGTTTGCGGATGCTGGCGACGGAGACAATGGGCCCAGATGGCACGCCGCTGCGGGTGATACCGCTGGATGCGCTAGAGCGCGTTGCCCAAGAGATGAAGCTCTCCCGACGAGAGGTCGAAATCGCGGCCCTGCAGGATCAGGTGTTGCCCATGCGCTATCTGCGCAATTTCGGCACCGTTGGCTGGGATGGGCAGCTCGCCTTGTTACAGTCCACAGTGGGCATTGTGGGCGCAGGGGGCTTGGGCGGCTGGATCATCGAGGGTCTGGCGCGCATGGGAGTGGGGCGCCTGATCATTATAGATGGTGATGTTTTCGAAGAGAATAATTTGAATCGCCAGGCACTCTGTGTGGAGCGTGGTTTGGGCAAGCCCAAGGTGCTCCTTGCCCAGCAGCGTGTGGCGGAGGTCAATGCGGCGGTGGAGGTCATTGCGTATCAAGAGCGTGTGGATGAAGCACGGATGGTGCAGTTGTTGCAGGGTTCCAATGTTGTCGTGGATGCTTTGGATGCCCTGCCCACGCGTCTAGCATTGCAGCGGGCGGCACGCAAGCTATTGGTGCCGCTGGTGCATGGTGCGATCGCTGGCTATGTAGGACAAGTGATGACAATTTTCCCTGATGATCCTGGGTTATTGCAGCTTTATGGGGGCGAGCGGGTGCCAGAGCGAGGCATCGAGGCACAGTGGGGCAATCCGGCCGCCACTCCGATGATGGTTGCGGCTTGGGAAATACAGGAGGTAGTCAAACTGCTCACTGGCCGTGGTAAGCCCCTGCGCCGCCGCATGCTTTTCATGGACAGCGAGCTTGGGCATGTTGATGTGCTCGAGGTCTAAAATGGTAAGTGGTGGATGGCTGCAATTGCCACTGCTTAGCCCGACTGGCTGGCATGCCTTGTGGCTTTCCTCAATAGGGATGTGATTGCCCTGTTAGGGGCGTTTGTGTGCAAGCCGCTAGGCTGCAGATGAAAAAATTGTTAGCATTGTAATTGCCTCTTTTCATCCTCTTTTCACGTACTCATGCTATGATAACTTCATAGAAGCAACGTATTTTGTGCTGCGCATGGAGGTTAGCAGGTGATTGAGGTCAAAATCAACCCTGCCTCGTGGTCAAGGCTTAGCGTTGAGACAGTGCACAGGACGAGATTGGCTGGGCCTGAGACGTCCTTGTATCCTGTGGCAAAAAGGTGCATGGATATCATTTTGGCTGCTGTCCTGTTAGTTCTGTTGGCGCCCTTGATGGCATTGATTGCTCTGGCTATCTGGCTTGACTCCCCAGGCCCAGTGGTGTTTCGCCAGGAAAGGGTGGGGCAATTTGGCCGCCCGTTTACCATGTTCAAGTTTCGCTCCATGTATGCCAACGCCGATGAGCAGGTACATCGGCAGTTTGCGAAGCAGTACATCAATGGTCATGTCAACCATTTACCCGAGTGTGGCCAGGTTGTGTTTAAACCGAACGGAGATAAGCGCGTTACCAGGGTAGGAAAGTGGCTGCGGCGTACTAGCCTCGATGAGTTGCCGCAGTTGATCAACGTGTTGCGGGGCGAGATGAGCCTAGTCGGGCCAAGGCCAGCCGTGCGTTATGAGGTAGAGGAGTATACGCCTTGGCACATGCAGCGCTTGACTGTTCCGCCGGGCATTACTGGCTTGGCTCAAATTAGCGGCCGTAGTGGGCTGACTTTTGACAAGATTGTTCACTTGGATATCGAGTACATCCAACGGCGTAGCTTGGGTCTGGATATCCTCATCCTGCTCAAGACGATTCCGGTGGTTCTCAAAGCCAAGTGCGCGGCGTAAAGCCGCTTTCGAGCGGGCCCAGGCAAATTGCCTGGGCCCGCTTTTTGTTTTGGCTTTCCATCTCCTCTTGGCATCATTTCTCGCTCTCAGTCGCGCTGGCTTTTTCCTCCCAGAGAGATAAGCGTTTGAAAGCATCGAGCTTGTCGCGCTGGCCCAACTTGGCCCGACGGAGCGCCGTGCGCAGGATTTCGATGGAACGGTCATACGTCGCGCGGTCTACTGGGTATGGATAACCATCTTTGCCGCCATGGGCAAAGCTAAAGCGGACTGGGTCGCGCGTGCTGACTTCAGCCCCATAGATAATCTCTGCTAGAAGGCTCAGCGCACGGATGGTTTTCGGGCCTACTCTGGGCATGCCCAGCAATGCTTCAAAATCTTGAGGCTGTTGTTCATACGTAGAGAGAAAGATTTTCCCCAGGCGTGTTGCATCCACATCTGCCAGCCATACTTGGTGCCGCGGGGGCAATTTCAATTCCTGCAGCCGCTGCAATTCGTGGACTAACTTTCCAGGCATCTCTCGCGCTAGGAGTGTGCTTGCCTGGCGTGCTTCGGCGCTCTCCAAAGCTACCATGTTTAGCACCTCGCCGCGCTGATCGCAGCAAATGGCACTGTGCGGCTCAACGACAAAATCGCGCACTCCTTCGCTCAGCCAGTGATAGCGCCGGGCATAGCGCGTGTCCACATTCATGCCTTGCTGTACCACACACCAATGACCGCTGCGGTCGAAGAAGAAAGAATGGTGGTAGATTTGATAGCCGTCCTGCAGCGCAGTATTATCCACTTTGGCTGACATGCGGCTGGCGTAAATGAGCGTGGCTGGGGCGACCTGCAAATTGGATCCCTGTGCTTCGATCTCCTGCGGTGTTTGGCGTGAGGTACCTCCCTTACCGCCGGCTACGTACAGGCCTAGCTCGTTCTGTATATCCTTCAAGCCCACCTTGAGCGCACCGCAGACGGTTGTGGTCAAACCGCTGGAGTGCCAGTCAAAACCCAAGACACAGCCAAAGGCTTGGAACCAGAATGGGTCGGCCAAGCGCCGTAGCATCTCCTGGGTGCCAAATTCTGTGACAATGGCTAGCGATACCTCGCGTGCCAACAGGGCCATGCGCTGGAATAGCCAACGTGGCGCCTCCCCATAATGAAGTGGCAGGTCTGCTGTACCCGTCTTTGGCATCTTGCCTCCGAGAACAATTGCTAGGTATATTATAGCTCCAAGCGGGTACAGCTCAATAGTAGATGGTGCGCGTTCTGTGGCGGGGGTGAGCTTTGTAATAGGGCTGTTGCCCGCGGTTCCAGAGCAAGTAATCCAGCTTCATGGGTGACACGTCCTGTCCGTGACGACGCAGCTCCAAGCTCAGCAGTTCAACCGCATGCACGGCACAGGCGCGGATCTCCACTTCTTCCGCCGAACCTGCAGGGATCAGTTCTTCACGGTCAATCCGCTTTGCCAGATCATCTTCGTAGAGGAGAATCCCATCCATGCGCAGGACGTGTGGCACCAGGTTGTCAGCGAAAATCGTCAGTTGCTCTAGGTCATCAAAACGGCCTGGCCCTTGTCCCGCAAATGCAATCCACAGGTCTGCTGCGGTAAGCTGCGCTCGCTTATAGAAGGGCACCTGCCAGTCACCATAGGAGGAGACGTCATTGAAAAAGGGCATCTCTGTCAGCAGTTGCATCAGCCGTTCTGCTGATGCGTTGGCACACTCTACCAATCGGACAAAGCTTCCGCCAAAGCGTTGAAGCAGGTAGCGTCCCAGGTCATTGAGTGCTTTGGCGAAAAGCTGCATCAATTCGCAGATGGGGGCATTGTCTGGCTCCTGTTGGAAAATGCGCAAGCAATCTGCCGCAGTGATCTGTGTCAGTTCCTGCGCTGACAGCGGTCCGTGCGTGGCGAAATACTCGGTCAATGAGCTGGCGACCGTAAAGTAGCCAGACATGCCAGGCCGCTTCCGTAGGTGGGGGAAGTAGCCCGAACCAAAGTTGATCGCATCGAGGGTGAGGAAGAAAGCGACAGTGTCATCACCGTGGCCGAGGTAGTGGCTGGTCGGGTCATGTTGCGGTTGGGCGAGTTGTTCCAGGGGCAATGTGGCGGCGTAGGACGGCAGCGCTGCATCGTTGATATGGACGTGGCGAGCGCATTCTGCCACAGCTTTGCATGCCGTGCGCACTTGTTGCAGGAGATTCCTATCCATGCATCACCTTCAATGTCATCATTTACTGTTCAGGGACGGATGGAAACCGGCGTGCCGATCTCAGCCCAATCGTAGAGCTTTTTGGCATCTTCTGTATCCAATACAATGCAGCCGTACGAGATGGGCTGTCCCAGATAACCAGCCCACAAAGTCTGACCATTGGCCATAATAGGCAAGGCGTGGATGCCGTTCTCTGTGGAACCGGCCCAATAGATACCCAGCCAGTGTGGCATCCAGATGTCCCAGGCAGAGCCATAAGCGTTGGGGATTTTGCTTTGCACCTGAAACTCGCCGGTGCGCGTGTAATATGGTGCGCGACCGGTTGAGCAAATGAAAGAATAGATGAGTTGCTCCCCTTGAAAAGCATAGAGATGCTGCTCTGAGAGATCAATCAGGATGCGTTTCTTGCCCTTGGTTGAAACAGGAGGGCCGGATGGAGCACGGGGCACTTGTAGCACCTGGCCGACACGGATCATGGAGGAGTCCGAAATGCCATTGGAGTGCGCCAGGGCGAAGGCAGTGGTGTTGAAACGCTGTGCAATACTGGTCAATGTATCGCCGGGACGCACGATGTAGGTTTCGCTCGTCTCTGGGTTGTCTGCCTCTGGCAAGACTCCCCCTGCGCCTGGGATGACCAACTTCACCCCTGGCTGAATCTGGTGAGAGCCAAACAAATTATTGGCCAACATCAATTCCCACATCCCCACACCGTAGCGGAAGGCAATGCTGAGCAGCGTATCGCCTGCTTGTACTACATACGTGCCGCCAGTGGTAGCTGCAGCAGCACTGGTTCCTGCACTATGCGCTTTGCCGGGGATGACCAGCCTCTGCCCAACGAAAATCATGTTCTCGTCAGTGAGGCCATTAGCAGCCATAATGTCCTCGACCGTCGTGCCATAGCGCAAGGCAAGACGGAAGAGGTTCTCACCAGCCTGTACTACGTGGATCACTTGCTCCTGTGCTTGTATCCGCCGCCAGGAGCCTGCATTGAGCCATTGCATGCAGATGATGAGGACGCATAACGCTGCAATCCACGCCCTTCGTGTCCTGAATGCCATGCGTTCCCCTCCGCTATGGTGAAATCCATGCTCTCGTTGTGCACTGCTATATGGAAATAATGCTATCCTTTCCTCAGGATGCGAGTTCCAGGTCCATGGAGCGTACCCCTCTCTTCATGATCCTCAAGCGGTAGCCGTACTTGTCAGGGTCGTATTCCCACACCAGCTTCTCTATAGAGGGAGTCTCATTGGTTGCTACGAGTTCGATAGCTCTTTTCTGTTTTTTTGCTGCTTCCACAATCCAGATGAGCGTGGCTAGGTCGGGATTGCCATACATCCCATTCGCGGAGATGATGTACTTGTCTGCTGTGAGGTTCTTGAAGAATGTCTTGGTGACATTGCGATTGCTGCCATGGTGAGGGAGTTTGAGCACATTCACATGCAATTTCCCTTTGGAGTCAAGCAACTGGGCTTGTTGCAATCCCTGCAGCAGGTGATCTCCACGCCCATCGCCGGTGAGCAGGATCGTTTTGCCATCGGCTTCAGCCAGGACCATGATACTGCTCAAATTCGGGATGCTACGATCTGCCATTGCTGCCAGGAATGGGTCGCCCGACGCGATGCTCTCCTCGTAGATATCGAGCCAAGCGAGCCACTCTTTCTTGAGGTCTTCCAGATTCTTTTGGGTCGGGCCAACCACGCGCAAGGTCAAGTTATCCAGAACAAGGGGTTGAGGTACATCATCCACGCAGATGAGGTCATGCTCAAAGCCCGGATTGATCGGGATGCCCAGAGTGGTAGCCGTTAGCCGTAGCCTCTGCCCCTCGCTGATGCCTTGTACGACGATGTTGGTGGCATTCATGGACTGAGCTGCAACGCCTGCTGCGGCCAACAGCATTTTTGTACGGATAGCAATATCGTCGCCAAGCACACGGCGAAAAGCATTGTGCCACAGCGCGTCAATGGCAATCGTTTCTGGCAATCCATTTGCTCGCTGCTGGCGCAGTTCGGCAAGCAGGTCTAGGAGGCCGATGGCATGGTCATTGTCCACATGGCTCAGGATTGCCAGGTCAAGCTTACTCCCACCATCGCGTATGCTCTGCAGTTCTTCACGCAGGTAGCGTTCATAAATTCCAGCCGGGCCGCCATCAATCAGGATATACCGAGGTTGTGCTGGCGTGCCAAATTGGAGGATAAAACAATCACCGTATTCTGCCTGAACAACACGCAGTTTCAACATAGTGTTTCCCTTCCGTGAAAAAGTTGTTATCGCTCTGAAACAACAGCAAGTGGTGAAGTCAGTGCGCCGGTCACGACCAGGGCAAAATCTTGTGGCCCTTTGAGTAGGTTCGTGGCTGAGATCTGAATCAAGTAATTTCCTGCAGGTGGATTCTCCAAGCGCACAACTTCGACGTTATTATCTGGGTCCGGAATCTTGAGCCCCATAGGCAGGTTTTCATTGCCGATCCATTTTTTTCCAGAGGTCAAGTGCTGCAGGAACAGGTTTAAGTTGTTCTGCAAAGCGCGGGCTGGCAGGTCCGTCCAGGCGAGGCAGATGCGCAACCAGGCGCCGCCAGAAATAGAAAACTGGAAGCGAAAGCGCTGACCACTGCGCGTGAACTGCAACCGTTTTTGCTTCCATGTGTCCTGGAATTCAAGCTTGAGCGTTGGTTCGGCAGGGTTAGGGATTGTCCAAGGCATGTAAATGCAACCGAATCCCTGATGATAGTTCGGTGAATAGGGATGATCGGCAACGGCATCTGGAGCGGTGAGCCAGCGCGTGCCATTGATCAAGGTCGCCTTGAGCAGTGCAGCACTGGGTTGGTGCTTGCGTTCCTTGACGTAGTATTCTCTCACCAATGCGGCGCATCCGGAGACCAGCGGGGCGGCCATGCTCGTTCCGCCCATGAAAACATAGAAACTGTTGCTTGGGTATGGGCCCCAAAAATTGCGCAGAGGCGCTAGCGAGGACTTGGCCGAAACAATGTCAGTGCCAGGGGCGACAACATCGGGTTTGATACGGCGGTCATCGCATGGTCCCCGGCTGCTGAAAGCAGCCAATCCCTCGGGATTACCGGAGATCCTTTCATTCGCGATGGGTGGATCAGGGAATTCTCCTGGCCATGCCTCGCCGTAGGTTAGGGAAGCATAGCCGCCGTCGGTGCGACTGCTACGGCTCGCGCCAACCGTCAGTGCGTTCTTAGAGGACGCCGGAGAGCCAATTGAGAGCCAGTCCACGAACCCTGGTTGGCTGTGGCGACGCTGGGCAGCCTGACCCTCATTCCCTGCTGAGATAACGATCAGCATATCGCGCCGCTTGGCCACAAATTCATCTACTTCGCTGGAGTTGATGGTGTACATGGATTCAGTTGCTGCTCCCCAACTGTTGTTATGGATACGCGCACCCACCTGATAGGCTTCTTCGAACAAATCACCCAGGTTCAGCGGCAGCCCGCCCAATCCGCCGTTGGCATCCAGGAGCGACTGGAAAAAGAGCTTGGCTCTAGGTGCTATGCCGCGGATGCGCCCTCCTGAAGCAGACCCGTCTCCCAACACAGAGCCAGCCACATGGGTGCCATGGCCGTGGGGGTCGCTGGGGTCATCCTTTCGGCCCCAGGCAACAATGCCTGCAACACGTCCCTGGAAGTCTGGATGGCGCTCATCAAGGCCGGTGTCCGCGACAGCCACGATTTGTCCCTCTCCTGTCTGCGGAATATGCGCTTTGGGATTGGGATGTGCCGGACGGTCAATTCCCAGGAGGACACGTGCTACATCGTTGTGCAATTTCGGTGGAATGTATTCTTCCATCGCTGCCACTTCTGGCAAAGCCGCGATTTCATCAACGAGGGGTGAGTCTTCGAGCAGGTAGAGTCGGATCTTTCGACCCTTCGCACCAGCGATGCTCACTTTCTTCCTTTCCAGCCATTTGATTACTTTGGGCAGGTCCGCTTCCTGGTGCAAGCGAAGGTCAAAGGTGAGCATTTTGATCCCTGTGGGAGGAGGCGTTGTGCCGGGAGGTGGGCCGGCCTCAAGGCCCTTGGCGGATATTGGCCCTGTGTCCTCAGGACGGTAGAGACGCACAGAGCTGACAAAGGGCAGGGCAGACACGGCATCAACCTGGCGTGGACTGAGCTTGGCTGTATAATGATCGCGCGGCACATATTCGAGCAAACGCACACGCAACCGGCGCAGTTGCTGGCGCCATTCTTCCAGCAACGGCCCCTTCAGTTGGATGAGGTAAAAATTGGACTTGCTACGATCCACTGTTGGTTTCGGGGCTTTGGCTGAAGGCTCATAGCGCGCTCGGCGCACGACGCTTCCTGGGACAGGTTCTACTTCCTCACCGGGTGTCTCTACTCTGGGTTGCTCTTCCAGTACCTGGATGACGAGGCCCTCTTGACGCAGCGCTGCGATGTCTGCCTCGTCAATTTCCCCGAGCACATAG
>JBMFPM010000054.1:0-9125 GCA_049969135.1 Anaerolineae bacterium | reverse complement strand
GGCTCCGGTGAGGATGATGCACCGCACTTTCTCATCGCTTGCCAATTCATCCATAGCGGCTGATAGCTCAGCCATCGTCGCACGGTTCAGTGCATTGAGCACCTTAGGGCGGTTGAAGGTTATGATAGCGATGTCCTCTTCGCGCGTTACAAGGATGTTTTCGTAATCCATGCTTTTTCCTCCTGCTTTGTTCTAGGTGGTTATTGCCTCAGCACTCAGGTATTGAATGGTCCTTTCCACCAGCGAATCCATATCCTGCGTAGCAGCCACAATAGAGGGGAACGCTGGAGCGGTGAAGCAGTATTCTTGCTCCTCCTTGTGGAGGATCGAGTAGAGGACTAGGGTGTCTAATGCTTTTTCGACCGCAGCGGGGGAAACCTGTACTCCCCGCGCTTTTAGCGCTGCGTTAATCTCAGCAAGCGTAGCATGAGGGGTGTCTACCATGATCAGCAGTGTGATCAGACGTTCTAGTGCTGTTGTGTTACCCCACATGACCTCGATCAGGTATTCGTTGAACTGCCTCGAATTCCCAATGGCTTCTAAATCTGCGAGGGTGATGAAACGATTGCCACGGGCATTGATGCGGATGAGCAATTCCTGACAGATGTACTGCACGAGATTGGGATGGCAGGCTGAAAGGTTGATCACTCCTTGTACCAGTCTGCTGGCATCTTCGAAACCAATCCCCATCTCTTGCATAGGCTCCATTACAATACGTCCTGTATCTCGTGGGGTCAGATAGCTCAGGCGGATCACGTTGCAGAAGTTGAAAAGGGCAGAGTTGGGATTGTGCAAGCTGGCATGGAGAACTTTGCCGCCACAAAGGATGAAGCGGCAGTACTGCTCTTGGGCAAGTGCTCGGAATACCTTAAAGAGCCGTTCCTGATTCAGCGTATCAAATTGGAGCAGCGCATCCACTTCATCCAGCAGAATAACGACGATTTGGCCCTCCCGCTCCCGTTTTACCCGTCCAATCAAGCGCATTATGGCTTCTGGTGAGCAGTCAGGCAAAGCGACTTGCCACATAGCCTCCACTGTATTGCATAGATCCTGGTAATCTTGTACAGCTTGGCAATCCAGATACAGAGAGTAATGCCCTGGTGTGGCTGTAAAGGAACGATGCAGTTTGTTCAAAATGGAAGTTTTGCCGATTTTCCGTCCACCCACGATAGCAAAATTATTGTCTTTGATCATGCGTGAAATGGTCTTTAGTTCATAGTCGCGGCCAAAGAACATGTTTTCAGGCACAGGTCCCGAAATCACATAGGGCGATACCACGGTCAAATCTACTTGTGAAAGCAAGAGGCGGATAAATCTCTTTTCTGGATTCTTTGCTACAACGATCCGATACAAGTCTTCGAAATCCATGACGATGAAGTCATAGGCCGTTCCACGGGTCAATTTCTTGAGCTGCATTTTGGCGCTGGTAGGGTCTTGGCCGGTGTGACTGTCTGGAAGCACGAGCAAGGCAAGGTAGCTGGATATATTGAGAATGCTCATTAGATCGTACAGGTCACGGATATCCTGCTCGGTGAGGCTGTGCTTTTGCAGAAAGATAAGCGGAAACATAGGAGGCATTTTCAAGCGCAGGGCAGGCGCTTTGATTACATAAGCGTGAAGTTCCTTGTAGGAGCGGGTCTCCAAGAGCGTGAATCCGAGCAACTGGCATAGTTGATCGGTAATGCGCGAAACAATTGGCTTGAAGGCAATAGCATTCTTCGTTCTTTTCTGTGCAGAGCGCCAATTGCGCAAAAAGTTCCCCACAAGCATCGAGTTGGCCGGTTCCAGCAAGGGCGGATTCAAGCGGAGTACGAGGTTGTCGTCTCCTTGTTCCTGCACGTATTGTTGCATGGCCCGAAGCCTCAGGGAGCTAGGCACATGGGTTAGCGCCTCGATGTGCACAGCGTTTTGGTCACGCAGGATGTGCTCGATTTCCTGCCTCCATAGGGGCCAATTGCGCTCGAAAAGTTGCTCTTGTGTTTGCTTGGTAGCCTGTACCTGCCATTGGATCGCGAACAGCATAATAGCCAGAGCTGCTGCACCCAATATGCCTGCTGCAACAAGGCGCCAGGGGGCAGGGCCCAAACCCTTGTCGAGCGTGCTGTAGACTCCATTGTTCTTGACGCTAGCATATAGATAGGAGCGTTTGCTGTCTACAAGCAATGCCAATACATTGGCGCGTGGTGGCAAGCCCTCGTTAATGGCACGCCAGTTGAATCCGCCATCATCACTGCGAAATATTCCCCCATCTGTGCTGGCATACAAAATGCGTGGCTTGCCACGATAGGGGTTAATCGCTAAGGCTTGAATCTTGATATTCGTGGGCAGCGATCCCCGCCCTATGGCAGTCCAATGGCTTCCCCCATCCGTTGAGTAATACACTTCGCCAATCCCTATCGCTGTTGCAGCATAGATCACGTTAGGCGAGCGCTCGTCAATGACGATGCTATGCACTTCATCCTGTGTGAGCCCATTGTGCAGAGCTTCCCAGCGAAGGCCTGCAGGGGCTGATTTGCTGGCTAGTTTCAGACGGTAAAGGCCCTTGCTTGTTCCGGCATAGAGGATTCCTCCTTCAGTAGGCGCAAGAGCCAAGGTCTGAACGTACAGATCCGCTAATCCATCATTGGCATCCATCCAGTGAATGCCGCCATCCGTGCTGTAGAAAACCCCGGCTCCATTGGTACCCGCATAGAGCACACTTGAAGGCTGATCCTCAGGGGCTGCCTTATGAGGGCAATGAATTACCAGCGCGCTAATGGGCGCATCATAAGCCAGGCCGGCATTCACTAGCCACCAGCTTTGACCACTGTCAGTGCTGCGATAGATTTCACCGTACCAGGTACCCGCGTACAAAGTATCCGGAGAGACAGGGTCCACAGCCAAAGCCAGTACGTTGGGATTGACCAAGCCTTGATTCAGTGGGACCCAGGTGTTGCCATCGTCGGTGGTCTGGAATACGTCCAGACCTGTGATGGCATATAAATGCCCTGGACGCTCTGGAATAGCCGCCAGCAATAGGACATTGGTACTAATTAACCCTTCATTCCTAGGCTCCCAACGCTGACCCCCTGTGCTTGTGTAGTAGACACCGCGCCCGGTACCCGCGTATATTGTCTGAGAATGCACAGGATGAATAGCCAATGCAAGGACCAACTCATTCATGTTGCCGGGGACAGGAGCCCACGTCTCGCCGCTGTTTGCGCTCTGCCATACGCCTTGCGTCCCCACTGCAGCGTACAGCTTGCGGGGGTTATTCGGGTCAATTACCAGAGCGTGGATGATCATCTCCCCAATTCCCCCTGCGGCAACTTGCCAGCTCGTTGCGCCATCGTTGCTGCGATACACACCAGCTTCTGTAGCCGCGTAGAGGATAGTGGGGACCACAGGGTCGAGAGCCAAGTCCTGGACACGCAATCTATCCGGCATGTTGGTGCTGGCACGTTGCCAATGCATCCCATAATCTGTGCTTTTGAAGACGCCGCTATCCGTGCCTGCATATAGGATATTCGGTGAAATATGGTCTATCGCTAATGTCCAAATCATCCCTTCGGGCAACCCCTCGCTGCTCACAGTCCAAGAGCCGCCCCCATCCAGGCTCTTGAAGATTTGCTTGTCTGTGCCTGCATAGACATTGGCGCTGTTCTCAGGATCTACTGCTAAGGAAAAAACAGGGCTGTTCACCAGATCTATAGTAGTGGCTGGCAACCAGGTCTGGCCACCATCGGTGCTGTGATACACACCGTTGTAGGTACCAGCGTAGAGAATTTGTGCGGGGCTTTGCGCCATGGCCAGTGTTGTTACTTCTTGGTTGGCGGGTAAACCTTTGCTCACGTGCTTCCACGCGTTTCCGCCATCCTGGCTGACATAGACGCCGCCATCCGTAGCCGCATAGATCACGCCTGGATTGTGCTCATCGAGCAACAACGCATTGATTTTACCACCGCTTGGCCCACGGGTTTGTTTCCAGGTGACAATGCTAGAGGCCTGCTCAGAGGGTGTGCAGAGGGCGATGGCAAATCTGACAAGCAGCATGGCAATCGCAAGGGGCAGAAGTATCCCCAAGATTTTCCGCAGCGTTTGTTTATCGTTCATGTTTCCAACCACTGCACGTAGACTGCATTTTCACCTAAGGTCTCCTTGAGTAATGCTTCCAATTCCGGCACAAAGTGTGTGGTTGCGTTTGGGAATTCCAATTGTACACGTCCCTGATCGCTGATGATATTGAAACGAAAACGATCCGGGCCCGGATGTTCCTCTAGAATCTTGTACACTTTCCTCAGTAGTTGCACATCCCGTTCACGGTTGCCGCTGCAGTGAAGGCTAATTTCCAGTAGATGCACCCGAGGTGCTGTGTTGTTCTTGCCCGAACTTGCCTGGGTGTAATCCTGTACAGAGTCTCCAATGAGCTGAGTCTTGCCATCACGTACATCTACTTTGCCCTCTATAACGAGCAACTGGTCTTCTATCAGCAATTCTTTACATAGCTTATACGTCTTTGGGAAAATAACCACATCTATGCTGCCACTCAAGTCTTCCAGTTCAACAAAAGCCATTTCTTCGCCCTTGCGCGTCGTCGTCGGCCGAGATCTAATCACCCTACCCGCTACGATGACCACATGGCCTTTAAGCGATTCATCAATTTGATCAAGTGGGGTGTACATCTTGTTCTGGCGAGCATCCCAGGCATTTTGCGCCAAACGTTGCAAAGGATGGTCGGACACGTAGGTTCCAAGGAGTTCTTTTTCCCAGGCGAGCATTTCTTTTTGCGAAACAGGTGGGACAAAAACTTGATCCGCCATCAGGTCAGCATCGCCTGAAGAGCGTGCATACAGGACATCAAATGCCAGTTGTCCGACAGCGCTGGCTTGATGGTGCAGATGGCTAAGGCTCATCATGCGGTCTATAATGGCTAACAGGCGGGCTCTTTCAGCCAGGCAATCCAGAGCTCCTGCTTTGATCAGGCTTTCCAAAGCGCGTTTGTTGATCTGCCGCAGGTCCACGCGCCGGCAGAAATCAGCCACACTGGTGAACGGTCCGTTGGCGGTGCGCGCCTGCAATATGGTTTGCACTGGGCCTTCGCCCACATTTTTGATTGCTCCTAGGCCAAAACGGATTGATGAACGGCGGGGTTGAGTGGGTTCTTGTGGGGCAGGCATGTCTTCGATCGTGAAATCCAAATCGCTGCGGTTAATGTCCGGGGGCAGTACCGCAATGCCCAGGCGCCGGCATTCTGCAACGAGCGTGGCAATTTTTTCAGTATTATTGCGCTCTACGGAAAGCAAAGCGGTCATGTATTCTACGGGGTAATGTGCCTTGAGGTACGCGGTTTGACAAGTGATCACAGCATAGGCCGCGCTATGAGCCTTGTTGAAGCCGTAGTTGGCAAAATACTCAATCGCCGAGAAGATTTCCTCCGCTTTATCTCTCGGTAAGCCACGCTGCATTGCGCCCTGTATGAACTTGTCTCTCTGCTCCTTAAGCTCCTTCTCTTTCTTCTTTCCCACGGCCCGGCGCATCAAATCGGCTTCAGCACTAGTGTAGCCCGCGATATCTGTCGCGATGCGGATAATCTGTTCTTGGTAGACGATAATGCCATATGTATCGCGCAGGATAGGCTCCAGGCTTGGGTGGATATATTCGACCTTCTCCCGGCCGTATTTGCGGGCTACATAGCTGTCTATGAACTGCATAGGCCCGGGACGGTACAGGGAGAGGAGAGCGACCACGTCATCAAAGTTGGAGGGTTGCAATTCCTGTAGCACACGACGCATCCCTGCGCCTTCGACCTGGAACAAGCCGATGACGTTTCCAGTGGAGAGTAGTTCATAGATAGCCGGGTCGTCTGTAGGGATGTTGTCCAGACGAAAAGCGGTACCATGGCGTGCATTGATCAAGTCCACCGCGCGGCGCATGATGGTCAGAGTAGAAAGGCCAAGAAAATCTATCTTTAGCAAGCCAATGTCTTCCAAAGCGCCCATGGGGTATTGGGTGATGATTTCTTCGCCTTTGGGGATATGTTGCACGGGGACGTATTCAACCAGCGGCTTGTCCGCGATGACCACACCGGCAGCGTGGGTGGAAATATGGTGTGCAACTCCTTCGAGTTGACGGGCTTTGTCCACCAGGTTGCGTATATAGTCATCCTGTTCGTAAAGGGCGCGTAATTCCTGGGAGGATTCTAAGGCGTCCTTAATCTTGACTTTGGGGCCAGGAGGCACCAGCTTTGCTAGACGCACTACCTCTCCGGGCGGAAGGCCCAATGCCCGCCCTACGTGGTGGATCGCAGCGCGCGCGGCCATGGTGCCAAAAGTAATGATTTGCGCTACCCGATCGCTGCCATATTTCTGGATGACGTATTCGATCATCTCATTGCGGCGATCGTCTGGAAAATCCAAGTCAATATCTGGCATGGTAATGCGGCCAGGGTTGAGGAAACGTTCGAAAATGAGGCCGTGGCGGAGAGGCTCCAGATTGGTCAGTCCCAAGGAATACGCCACAATGCTGGCAGCAGCGGAGCCGCGTACATTCCAAGGGATATCCCGGCTCTTGGCAAAGCGTATCAGATCCCAGACGATCAAGAAGTAGAGGTCAAAGTTCATCTCATGGATAATTTTCAGTTCGTGGTCCAACCGTGCTCGCAATTCGGGGGTAATTAGTGAATAGCGTTGCTTCAAGCCTTCTTCGCAAAGGTGTGCAAGGTAGCTCTGAGGGGTATAGCCCGGGGGCACCTCAAAAGCGGGCAAGTGGAAGCCTTCATTCTTCAACTCAAAGGTGCAATCGGCTGCGATGCGCAGGGTGTTGGTCAGAGCCTCTGGCACATCGGCGAACAGAGTAGACATTTCTTGCTCGCTCTTGAGGTAGAAATCGTCGCTGCCCATGCGCAAGCGGTCTGGGTCATCCATGGTTGTGTTGGTTTGAATGCACAACAGGACTTCATGAGCTGCGGCGTCGTCTTGGCGGATATAGTGGACATCATTGGTGGCCACAAGTTTTGCCCCAAGCTCGCGACTCAGCGTCAACAGAGCCTGGTTTGTCGTTTCCATTTCAGGCATAGCCACATGCCGCTGCAATTCAAGATAGAAATTTTCTGGGCCAAAGATGTCTTGATACCAGCGTATGGCATCGCGGGCTGCGTCTATCTGACCGTCCTGGATCAGGCGAGGGATCTCTCCCGAACCGCAAGCAGAGAGGGCAATCAGCCCAGCGCTGTGTTGCTGCAAAAGCTCCTTGTCCACGCGGGGTTTGTAGTAAAAACCTTCTAGATGGGCTTTGGTTGTCAGTTGAATCAGGTTCTTGTACCCAGTCTCGTTCTTTGCCAAGAGAATCAGGTGAAACAAGCGAGCTTCTGCCCGTGGGGTATGCTTGAACCTGCTTTTGGGTGCCAAGTACACTTCGCAGCCAATGATAGGCTTGATGCCAGCTTGCTGTGCTTCTTGGTAGAACTCGATCGTGCCATACATCGCGCCGTGATCGGTGATTGCCAGAGCTTCCATACCTAGCTCTTTGGCGCGCGCAATGAGGTCCTTGATTTTGCACATGCCATCAAGGAGAGAATACTCCGTATGCACATGTAGATGAGCAAACGAAGACCCCACTGTCCCCCCTTAGTCCTTGGTCATTGGTCATTCATACATGTGCCAAGTTTGCCCCAGCTTGTAGCAGTTGCTCTACTTCCTGGCGCTCCCGCGCTTCGGCGTAGATACGCAAGAGCGGTTCAGTTCCAGAGGGACGGATCAAGAGCCAGCTATCATCATCCAAAAGGTATTTTACCCCATCGCTATTGTTTACTTGCACGACTTGGTGGTGCAGGATCCTCTGCGGAGCTTCTGCTGTCAGCCTCTGGGTTAGTTCCCTCTTGTCGAATGTTTGCGTGTGGACGTCGTTTCGCCCATAGTAGAATGGGCCGAATTCCTCCATCAATTCGACGATAATCTGATGCAAGGGCTTGCGTTGATAAGCAAGCAGTTCAGTAAGCAACAAGCCCATCAAAATGCCATCCCCATCCAATACATGCCCTTTGATCGTCATACCTCCGCTCTCTTCACCGCCCATCAATACATCCTCTTTGAGCATCAGGGCGCAAATGTGGTTAAAACCAACGGGGGTTTCATACAATGGTAAGCCATAGTGTTGCGAGAGCTTGTTGAGCAGTTGTGTCGTTGAGACGGTTTTGACCACTGCCCCTTGGCTGTTTCTCGTATCCACCAGGTGGCGCAGAATGAGGCAGAAAATGCGGTGGGGGTCAACAAAATTGCCCTGTGCGTCCACCGCGCCGATGCGATCGGCATCGCCATCTGTGGCTAGCCCGAGATCATAGTGCCCGCTGCGCATGGTCGCGAGCAGGTCACCCAGGTTTCTCTCGATAGGTTCGGGGTGAATGCCACCAAAGCCGGGATTCATCACGCCGTGCAGTTCTGTTACTTCGCACCCGGCTTCATGCAGGAGAGTAGCGATGTAGCTCCGTCCTGCCCCATACATCGGATCAACAGCCACGCGTAAGCCCGATGTAGCGATGGCCTGGAAATCAATAAGCGTGCGCAGGTGAGCCAGGTAAGGAGGCATCGGATCAAAGCGCACAACCCGTGGATACTCTGCATCGGCGTTGGAAAGAGCCCATCGGGTAGCAGCAGGTGCCCGCCCATTGGCCAGATTTCGTGCGAGGATCTCTTCAATTCTGCGCGTTTCATCGGGCAGGGCTGGACCAGTGTGATGGGCTTTGAATTTGATGCCGTTGTAGCGAGGCGGGTTATGGCTGGCAGTGATCATCACGCCTCCCAGCGCACCCAGATGCCGAATGGCATAAGCCAGTGCTGGAGTAGGGCAATCTGATTTGGACAGGTAAGCAGTCAGGCCGTTATCAGCAAGGACACGCGCTACTTCTCGCGCATAGCGGTCGGAGAGGAATCGCGTATCGAAGCCAATCACCACAGGGGCTTGCGAATCGCCCCTTGTTTCCAAGACATAGTCGGCGATGGCTTGTGCTACATGACGCACATTTTCAAAGGTAAATTCATCGCTGATGACGGCTCGCCAGCCATCTGTGCCGAATCGAATGGGCATGTGATAACCTCCAGAAATGTGTTCTTCTATGCAGAGAAAGTATACTCACGTCCACACACAGGGCA
>JBMFPM010000053.1:0-9149 GCA_049969135.1 Anaerolineae bacterium | reverse complement strand
CTGGCACTGGGATTTCTTTTCTTCCTGTTGCTCAGCTTTGCCTATGCTTTTGCTTTCACATATGCTTATACCCTGGATTTCTTCCGTGGCGCTGGGTTTCCTATCCTCTCCATAGCCACTGTGGTGGCCATGCTTCCGGCGGTTTGGCGGGGGCTACAACCTCCTCAGCCTTTTCTCGTGCAATCCAGACGGTGGGTGGTAGCAGCAGCGATAGTGTTATTGGTGGCTCTGAGTGCGGTATTTGCCTTTCCACCCTCGCCAAAAATAAAGGAAGCGGGCCCTACGATCCGAGTTGGAACCTATAATATCCATTATGGTTACAACACTACCTGGAAGTTTTCCCTAGAAGGGATGGCGAAGACGATCGAGGAGAGTGGGGCCGATGTGGTGGCATTGCAGGAAGTGGATGCAGGTCGCATCACCAGCTACAGCGTGGATGACGCGCTTTGGCTGTCTCGCCGCCTGCGCATGGGGGTATTTTACCAGCCAACGATAGAATATCTGACTGGTATCGCCGTGCTCTATCGCATTCCCGTGGAGAAAGCAGAGGGGCAGCTCTTAACCAGCCGCCTGGAGCAAACTGCTATTATCCACACTCGCCTCAATGTTGGGGGAAAGGCGCTGGATGCCTATGGTACCTGGTTTGGTTTGGAGCCAGAGGAAAGAGCTGTCCAGTTAGACGAGGCATTAGCGTTTATGGGAGGTGGAATAACAGTTTTTGGTGGCGACCTGAATTCTACACCTGATTCCCCTATCTATCAGCGGCTGAAGGACGCAGGCTTTTTGGATCCCTTTATCGTGGGAGGTTTTGAACCGTTGCCCACTTCACCGTCCGAGCAGCCGGAGGAGCGCATTGATTACGTTTGGGTGCGCGGACTGCAGCCTGTGGATGCCCAGGTATTGGATTCGACTGCTTCTGACCACCGCATGGTTGTAGTAGAAGTGCAATTACAATGAAGTGTAGATCTGATAGTGAAGACTGGACTCTAGTCCATCCCAAGCGCAGTTTTTAATCCCTGTTGGGCAGTTTTCCGGCGAGATAGCCAGCGTGGCTGATGCCCAAGAGCGTGGTCAGATTGCTGCTAAACCCAGGCAGTTTGCAGGTAGCAGCGTATACTTCGCTAGGCGCAAATACGGCTACTGCGGTCCCGGCATACGCCGCAACCACGATCAAGGTAAGCCAGAGGTTCTGAAACTTTGTGGGATCAATTCTCTCGGCCACGTTAGGATCGCCCTCTTCTGTGAGTATGAGATCCCAAAAAGAACGGGTTCGCTTCGTCGTCGCCGCTCGGGTGCTTGTCTCATAAGGCCTGACCTCTCTTGATCTGATCTTTGCCGCTCTAGTAGCGTCTTTATTGGCTTTGATAGCACTGGCAACGGTCGTTGATCCTACGCTAATACCCATCACAATCAGCAATTCATCTGGAATTTCGATGGCTAGTGGATTGGTTACTGCGTTGGGTGCGAACTTGCGGGCAAGGAAGACACCGAGCAGCAAGGACAGCACCAGGATAGTCCACAGTGTGATTTGAAGTTGGCTAAGGCTGTAGCGATTACGGTCATCCACAAGGATGATAAAGGGGTCCTTCTTCTTTATCCCGATCCAGACAACGGGCAGAAGGACTAAGGCTGCCGAGATTACCCACCAAGCCACTGGATTGCGCATCTTTGCTCCTTTCTATTTTGTCAGGCTTGTCCCTATTCGCCTTGCTTTTCACTACCGCGGTTCTTTGATCCCTGCAATTCATCCCATGCTTGGAGTGCTCTGCGCAGATGAGGGATCGTGATAGAACCTCCCACTACTAGACCAATCGCTAAAGCCTCGACCAGCTTTTCGCTTGACACGCCCTCTTCATGGCAGCGGATAATATGGTATTTGATGCAATCATCGCATCTCAAGACCAGAGAAGCCACCAAGCCCAACAGTTCTTTGACATCTCTTGGCAAAGCGCCTTCTCGATAGGCCTGCGAATCCAGGCTATAGAAGCGCTTGATATTTAGGTCGGCATACTGCATCACAATCTCATTCAGAGCGGCTCTTTCTTTCTGAAACTCAGTGATCGTTTTGCCTGGCATAACGCGTATCCTCCTTGTTTTCCCAGCAAAGTGTTTGGATAGCAGTGGATATTGTTGTACAAGCAGTGGGGTGCTTAAGCTATTCCACAGTTTCGATTTCTGTTACCAGAATTTGCCGGCCTTCGACATCGGAAACGTCATAAGCTATCTGCCCCCATATCCTCACTCGCACGCCCTCAGTGCGGAGTGTTTCTAACCTTGCAGCCAATTTGGCATCCTGGGCTTGGATGCCATAGCGCTGGCCGTCGTCGCGCTCGAAACAATCATCGTACGGAGACCCGGGTTCCAGTGGGGTGATCTTGCCGATCCAGCCTTCGACTACCATAGGCGTCGGCTGTGGAGCACTGCCCAGCACTTCGATAGCGCTTACGTTGATCCGTGAACGATTCGCATCTGTGATGCCGCAGGTGAGCTGTCCCCATATGCGTATCGTGGTGTCTGAATCGCGCAAGCTTTGCAGTTGGATGCTGAGCGCGGGATCATTGCTATCAATGCCATAGTGCATCGGGAAGTCACCTGCTAGGATGAAAAAGTCATCATATTCGGCTGTTGCTGCAGCACTAGTAATCTTGCCCTCCCAACGCTCCACTGCATCTGGAGTTGAAGGGATTTCCTCATCCTCACGTCGGATGCGTGTTACAAGGAACTGACATCCGCCATAGTCCGATACACCGCAGGTGAGTGTGCCCCAAAAATGTGCGCGGACCCCTAGCGTGCGCAGTTCTTTCAATTGGGACTCGATAGCTGGGTTCGCACCACGCAAGCCTACCTCGCCAGTGCCTTTTGGTTCCAGGGCGAGGTAATCGTCAAACTGTGCGTCAGTCGGCAGGCCTATGACCCGGCCGAACCAAGCGACGACAGGTTGGCCACCGGCTGGGCCAGTGCTCTCTCTAATCTCCCCATTGGCGCCGACCTCACCTTGCCACTGAAAGCTAATGCTTTCGTTGGAGACGCTCACCTGATAGGTGACTTGAGCTGGTGGAACCACAGGATAAGAGATAGTAACTACCCAGTCGCCAGCACGGTATTGGTAAGTCTCTGCTCCCACAAGGCCCTCTGGTGTGAGGCGAGTCCGTGCCCAGGTCAACTCAGCGAGAGGAATCTGCACATTGTAGCGTTCTCCCAAGTACTTGAGAACTGCGTCGCGAGCAGCCAGAACCGGATCCGAGACCTCCGTTGCGGGTGTTTTGATATTGCCTGCTCCATCCGCTACTCCTAACCATTGAAAACCTGTGGCGGAATTGGTGGCTACAACCTGATACAGCACCATATTAGGCGATGTAACTGGGTAGGATATGGTGATGACCCAATCTCCGCTGGTGTAGCGGTAGGTCTCGGCGCCCACTAGTCCGGGTGGGGTTGCGCGTTCTTCGGACCAAGATAATCCTGCTGCTGGCGCATTTGCACTATAGTGCTCACGGAGATAGGACAACACCGCATCGCGAGCGTTACGAACCTCTATAGGTGCTGCAATGCTGCTTTCCGTTGGGGTTGGTTGCACCACTGTCTGGGTTGGGGTTGCAGTTGGCGCTGGGATGAATTTATTGCACGCACTAAGGGCCGAGGCGCTCACGAAAAGCAGAAGGCACAGAGCATGGTATCTCCACTTCATAGCGGCACTCCTTATTTAGGCGTTCCTAGGCTTATTTTACTGCTTTATCAGCAGTTGTCAAAAGGGATTGCGGATAGAAATATGGACGCAAAGGCAGAAGGCGGACTAGATGTACAAGTCCTTCCTCGCGTACGTGAAATATGCGCCTACCATGCTTAAGAGAATGATCGCGAGCGATAGCCCTACAAAAGTCATATCAATCCTTGACGTGGATAGCAGCACGCTCGCATCGAAGTACTTGAAAGGCGAGAAATATTTGAGAAAATCCAAGTCCTTGTCCAGGCTCGAGATGATGGAGAGGAAGTAGGTTCCTAACAATAAGGATACTGCTACAGAATTGGCCAGTTTGTAGCGTTTTAAGGCACATCCTAGGAAAATGCCAATCGCCAAGAAAGTCAACTGGATAATGAACAGCGACAGCATGCATAAACGCAGAAAGTGGTAGAATGCGTTGTCGGGCTGATATGGCATCGCGCTCACGAGAGAAGCACCCCATGTGATAAGCAGTAAGCCGATGCAGTTGACCAGCGCCGCTAAGGTTTTCGCGGTAATCAAGCGCGTGCGGGTCACGGGGAGGGTCAGGATAAACTCGACTGTCTTGTCTCGCTCCTCTTTTGAGATGATGTCACTGCCCCACATGGCCGCGGCAATGGACAGTATGAGCGCAAAGTAGGTGAACATCACCCCGAAAAAACCAGTGACCGTGGTCAGGTTAAATGCCCGCATGTTGAATGCATCCAGCAAAGCTGGTGGCATCGCGTCCAGGATAGCCAGCATTTCTGGGTTGCCGGCATAGGCAGAAAACTTGGATATACCAAGCATAATGAACAGAACCACAATGCTGCCCCAGATAAGCAGTGATTTCAGGTTTGCCTTCAGTTCCCTCACAAAGATGTTCATCTGTAGCCCTCCTCATGCCATCGCAGGGATATCCCGCTTGGCATAAAGTAAATAACTGCTTGCCAGGGAAATCACGATCACGGATACGCTAAGCCATACCAAGGACAGGTCATAACTCCCGTGTTGAACGATATACCTTGGTTCAAAATGCTTGAAAGGAGTGATTTTTTCCAAGATATTCTCGCCGAGCATATCACCAAAGGCGCTCAACACATACATCCCAAAAGCAAGTGCCATGGAATAGGGCGTTACGCTTCTGATGTGCTTCACCATTAGCGACACCACGAGACCTACACTTAGGAAGAACAGTTGGAATATGACAATGCTTGCCAACATCAACAGCAGAGGTTTGATCTCGTAAGCCTTGTCCCCTCTGAACATTTCGATGAAACCAAAGCTGCTGATCCAGACAACGATATTGGTCAGAGTCAAGCCGCATAGGGCCGCCAGTAATTTGCTGGTCAAGATCTGGGTACGTCCTACGGGCTTGGTCAAGAGGAAATCTGCTGTCCATTCCCTTTCTTCTACAGAGACTAGTGAAAATCCATAATTTGCAGCTTGGATTGCCAAGCAAATTTGGACAAAAAGAAAGACAAAACTGTAATACCCTAGGACTGTTGCCAAGTTGATACCATTCAGCCCAAAGGCAGTGAGCAGCGCTTCTGGAAAGTTAGCCATCATCTCATTCAAAAGTTCGGCGTCCTTGGCCACAGAGGAGAAAAGCGACAAATAGATCAAGATCAAAATCACTATCGCTGCTGACCAGGTGGTTACGGATTTCGCATTCATCTTGAACTCTTGTTTGAATATATTCACGCTCATAATCATCGCCTATTCGTAGTAGTGCATGAAGATTTCTTCCAGAGTTGGCTCCTCGATCGTTACATCGGAGACCGGGATTGCGCTAATCCTGCGCATGATCGCATTAATATCACCCCTGTAGAAAAAGCGGACTGTGTTGTTGTGGTGCTCCAGATTCGTTACGCCAGGAAGGTCGAAATAAGAAGCATCTAGGCCATCGGCCTCTACGTGTACCTTTTTGTAGTTATTCTGTTGCAAAGTGCGAATATCGGCTATTTCGATAATGCGGCCCTCTTTGATAATACCAACACGGTTGCACAGTCGTTGCACTTCGCTCAAGATGTGTGACGAGAAAAAGATGGTTACGCCCCGCTGATTCTCTTCGCGGATGAGCTGGAAAAACTTTCGTTGCATGAGAGGGTCGAGGCCAGCAGTTGGTTCGTCGAGGAAAAGCAATTTGGGTTGGTGCAAGAGCCCCTGTACAATGCCCACTTTCTTCTTATTGCCGTACGAGAGATCCTCAATACGGCGGTGCAAATCCAATTCCATGAGCTCAGCCAATTCGTGCATACGTTGCGTGCAGTCTTTATTGTAAAAGCTAGCCGAGTATTTGAGTAGGTCAATGACTCTCATCCATTCGTAGTAGAAAACATCGGAAGGCAGATAGCCAATTTCCCTTCTGAGCTCGGGCCCATATTTGATGCAATCCTTGCCAAAGATCAGGGCTCTGCCGCTGGTGGGGTAGATCAACGACAGAAACAGCCGTATGGTCGTGGATTTGCCTGCCCCGTTCGGGCCGATAAAGCCAAAGATTTCTCCCTCTTCTACTTGGAATGAAACATCAATAATACCTCGGGCTTTACCGTAGTACTTGGTCAGATGATCGGCTTCAATGACACTCATACACTCACTCCTTGTGACTAGATCACTTATACATACACATAGTTGTTTCTCACCGCCTTTTGCTTAGGCTTGGTGAGTTACTTACTTATGCTTTCATAGGGCTGCGCTGACGGCATTCCTGGCGTGACAGGAACCACTTGCTCAGTTCAGCAGCAACAGATGGGATCAACGTCAGAGGCAGGATGGTTAGCCAGGTGCGCAAGGGCAGCTCAAAGGTATAGAAGATGGGCTCAAACACTGGCAAATACACCACCGCCAGCATGAGCAGGAAAGAGCTCAGCGTTGCCAGCACCATGTAACGGTTGGTGAAGACACCAAGCTTGAGCAAGGAACAGCGTTCTGAGCGTGACGTATAGGCTCGCCACAGCTCTGCGGAAATTAGCGTAACGAAGGCAATAGTTTGTGCTGCCACCACAGAATCTGGATAAAGGCGCAAGCCGAGCACGAATGCCCCAAGCGTGCAGGCTGTGATAGCTATACCCTGAATAGCGGTATTCCAAATCATCTCGCGGTTGATGATCGGTTCGCGGGGTGGGCGAGGCGGCCTGTTCATAATGTCTGGCTCGCCAGCCTCCAAACCCAGAGCTAAAGCAGGCAAACCATCTGTAACGAGGTTGAGCCACAGGAGGTGGATAGGGCGTAAGGGTATCGGCAGGCCTGCCAGCATGGCAAGGAAGATGACCAGAATTTCTCCAATATTACAGGACAGGAGATAGTAGACGAATTTGCGGATGTTGGAATAGATGATGCGCCCTTCTTCAACCGCAGCGACAATGGAAGCAAAGTTGTCATCGGTGAGAATCATATCGGCTGTCTCTTTGGCTACATCAGTGCCTGTAATGCCCATAGCGATGCCGATGTCGGCCCGTTTCAGCGCAGGGGCATCGTTCACACCATCGCCTGTCATGGCGACAATATGGCCGATCTTCTTCAGCCCATCTACAATACGCACCTTGTGCTCAGGCGAAACACGTGCATAGACATCTACGCTGTTTACAACTTGAATAAACTCTTCATCGTCCATGTGGTCCAGTTCTTGCCCGGTAAGAGCCAGGTGGCCTTCGGTGAGAAAATCCAGTTCTTTGGCGATAGCAACGGCGGTATCGCGATGGTCGCCTGTGATCATCACCGCTTTGATCCCTGCCCTGCGGCAGGTAGCAACGGCATCGTATACTTCAGGGCGGGGAGGATCAATCATTCCAGTCAACCCTAGGAAGACCAGATCGCGTTTCTCAGCCAAATCCAGCGCGTTTGCTTCGGCGATGGGCCGGTAAGCCACGGCCAGGACGCGCAAAGCCTGGCTGGCCATGGCATCGTTGGCGGCCAGAATCTTGGAGCGCATTTCCTCAGTGAGGGGCTTGACTTGCCCGTCATCTTGGAAATAGCTGCATAGTTGTAGCAGAATATCTGGAGCACCTTTTACATAGGCCCTGAAAGGCGGATTCTCACCGGGCACAGCGTGCACGGTTGTCATGCGTTTGCTTGCCGAATCAAAGGGAACTTCTGCCACACGCGGTTGTTCTTTCTCTAACTCTTCCCGCCACAAGCCCGCTTTCGCAGCAAGGACGACGAGAGCTCCTTCTGTGGGGTCCCCTACCATGCGCCAGCTCTCTTTTGTCTCGCTGTTAGTTTGCACGATGCGCTCCAGTTGCGCATCGTTGCAGAGCAGGGCACCTTGCAACAGGAGCTTCAGAGGCGGGATGGATTGCGGATCCACCGGTTGGCCATCTAGTCTGAATTCGCCGTATGGGCTGTAGCCTTGTCCTGTGACATGATAAAGCTTGTCGTTGACCCACACCTGGGTTACGGTCATTTCGTTCTGGGTCAATGTGCCCGTCTTATCGGAGCAGATTACCGTGGCTGTGCCAAGCGTCTCCACAGCCGGAAGGCGGCGCAGCAAGGCATGCCGACGGACCATACGCTGCATTCCCAAAGCCAGGCAAATGGTTACTACGGCAGGCAAGCCCTCAGGCACGGCAGCGATGGCCAGGCTTATGGCGGTCATGAACAACTCCAGGATTTGCCCTTCATGAGCGCTCAAGTACGCAACAATGCCCTGGGATAAGACAATGCCGGGCTCGGTATCGCGGACAATGCCTATTAGGAAGATAATGCCGCAGATAGCCAGCGCTGCGGTGCCCAATACCCTGCCCAGCTCTTCCAACCGCCGCTGCAAGGGGGTTTCTTCTGCGGTAACCGCGCTCAGCATTTGGGCAATCAACCCGAATTGGGTATGCATCCCTGTCGCAGTGACAATGCCTTTGCCCCGGCCATAGGTAACCACTGTGCCCATGAAGGCACTATTGCGCCGGTCACCCAGCGGGATGTCGGCATCCAGCACAACGGACGCATTTTTTTCCACGGGAGTGGATTCTCCGGTGAGCGAAGCTTCCTGAATGCGCAAGTTGACGCTCTCAATGAGGCGCAGGTCAGCCGGCACGTTGTTGCCTGCAGTGAGCACAACTAGGTCACCGGGAACTAATTGCTCTGATGGGATGGTTTCCTGGTGCCCGTCGCGGATAACCACTGCGGTAGGCGCAGCCATGCGCTTCAGTGCCTGCAGCGACTGTTCGGCGCGCCATTCTTGAAGCACGCCCAACACAGCATTGACAATGACAATGGCAAGAATGGCGGCGGCATCCACCAACTCCCCGATTGCCATCGAGATCAGAGCCGAAGCGATCAGCAGCAAGACCAGAAAGTTCTTGAATTGATCGAGAACAAGCTGCCAGAAAGAGACACCAGCCCTTTCCTCAAGCTTATTCGGACCATAGATAGCCAGGCGTCTCTGGGCTTCTTCTGTGCTCAGACCACGTTTAAGATCAGTGTGCAAAGCACGGACCAGGGCGTCCAATGG
>JBMFPM010000052.1:0-9328 GCA_049969135.1 Anaerolineae bacterium | reverse complement strand
TACACCGCTCTAGACCAAGCCCTAACCACAGAAAAACCTTGCATTGTGTTTGGACACTTCCCTTTGGATGTCTACACTCCGCAAGACCAGGACAAATTGAGGCAGCGCTTCAAGACATATCATGTATTGCTCTACGTAGCCGGGCATAACCACCTAGACTCTTGGGAAATTGATCCGTATTCAGGCACTCGGCTATTGGTCGGTCATTGGGCTTGTGGAGACCACTACCGCCTAATTACTTTGCGGGGAACCAACGTGGAGATTACTTTCTACTGATCCTTTCCGAGAAAACTCCTGCGACAACGACTTAGGGACGTAACTCGCATCCAGCGTATCCCTGCATTCCAATTGACGTCATAATGGAAAATTGTGGTAAAATATTGCAGGAGTCATAAGCCTTGTGGGACCTTGACAAACGTGGTTAAGCAAGTATTTGGTGCCCTGCTTATAGAAGACTAAAGCAGAGCACATAGCCACTCTGGTATAGGAGGTAGTATCTAATGCACCAGAATTCTATCGCTCCTTATCCGCTTCCTCGGACAGGATGGATGGCCTGTGTTGCCATGGCTATTGTTTTGTTGCTTACCCTTGTTCCCGACTCCGCAACCCAGGCATATCTAACTCCCAATCCGCCTTTGTCGGCTGCCGCTGAGCCGGTTACCATCATCTTTAAAGAAGGGGTCTCTCCTGACATTTATTACCAAGGAGTTTCCGATACGCATATTTCACTCTACGAACCCACCACGAATTTTGGTAGCTACCAAACTATGCGCGTCCACCCTGCTTCTTCCGGACGGGAACGTGCCTTGATCAAGTTTGATATCTCTGTTATCCCTACTAACGCCACTGTCCTTCAAGCCACGCTTTATCTATACGCCTGGTATTGGAGTCATTCCTTTCCTATCACTATTTATGCTTATAGGGTTACAAGACACTGGAATGAACGTGAGGCTACCTGGGAACGCGCTACTGCTACCAACTTTTGGTATACTCCCGGCTGCAACAATCCGACCCATGACTATGATCCTACCTCGGCAGTCTCCACGGTCGTCTCCAATAGCAGACAGTATTATGCCTGGGATGTTACCCAGATGGCACAATTCTGGGTTGCCAATCCCCTAGCGAATGAAGGCGTGCTCCTTGTCGGTGAAGGACTGAGTGTGCAATACCAGTTTCGCACTTCGGAAATCGAGTCTACCGAACTGCGCCCTTACCTTGTTGTTACTTATCTTCCTTCCGCGCCTTCTCCCACTCCTACCTACTCTGCCACACCCGTTGTGACCCCTACTTATTCTCCTACCCCAACTGTAACTCTCACTCCTATATACTCGCCTACTCCAACTACAACCCTCACACCAACAAGGTCGCCTACTCCGACCATAACCTTCACACCCATATACTCGCCTACCCCAACCAATACGCCTACTCGTACCCCCACACCCACACGCACGCTTACTGCTACTCCTATTCCTACCCCCACGCAGCAGATTTTTCAACAGGAACTCCTACCTTTCACCACTTACAATGGGGCTACAGACACCTCGATCACTTCATACAGACCTAATACGCCTTGGGGGGGCGAGGAAAGCTTGCGCATCAATGGCCGCGACAATGGCGCGGAACGTATCCTCATCCGTTTTGACCTCGAGGGTTACATTCCCACCAATGCTCATGTCCTGAGCGCTAAACTCTCCCTATTCGCCTGGTCTAAACGGACTCTCTATGGCATGAGGGTCTCTGCATTTGGTATCCTGCGCCCTTGGGATGAAGCGGCTGCCACTTGGAATAACGCCACTTCTTACGAGGGCTGGACATCTCCTGGCTGCGACGCCATTGGCATCGACCGTGCAGGCGATCTTCTGTCCTCCACCTTTGTTTACTTCACCAACCGGTTCTATGAGTGGGATGTGACCCCGCTTGTCCAGTACTGGGTGAACGACCCGTTGACCAATCAGGGCATCCTTCTCTTTAGCCAAAACGTGGACCAGGAGATTCGTTTCTATTCCTCAGAATGGCGTGTGCCACAGCAACGACCTAAACTGACCATTGTCTACACTGCGCCCTAACAACCAGGCAATGTAGCCAATGACATACTGTTCCTGACCACGCCAGCGCATGCATGCTTGCATTGCTGCAGCATGCTGTTGCGCTTTACTGCAATCTGTATACCCAGGCTAATAGGTGTAGCGGTGAATTTCTCTCCATGAGGCGTCAAAGAGGTAGACAATATCGTGATCATTGTTCCAGATGAGGCCCCCACGACACCAATACAAATCCGTAGTGGTGTTCTGCCCATAGCCGCTATGTAGCTTGACCGTTGCTCCTGGGCTGAGGATAAAAGGCGGGAAGGTATACGTGTACTGCTCTTGCCGCTTGGAGTCCTGTACTTTCCAGCCAGTCATGTTAATGGGCCGTGAGTCATAACTCTTGAAGCACACATACTCACCTGTGGGATCTTGGGCAGTACCGCCGCGAAAATTCGAACAAGAGGGTTCCACGCGCACATTCGGGGGCAGCGGCGTTGGTGTTACCGTAGGTGTGGCAGTAGGAGTAGGAACAGGTTTGGCCACAAGCGGCACATAGGTAAAGTAATCCAATCCCGCTGCTATGCCAGGCAAGGTCCAAATCACATAGAGTAAGGCAGTCATACCCAGCCCGAGCATCAACAGGATGCACAGGGGTATGAAGCGCCGTCTACCAGGCCATTGGATCTCTGGCATCGCAATTAACCTAGTGAAGTAGGTGGACGCAGTGAACTGGGCGAAACCCAGATTGCTGTACGAGGTTGGCGCTGCCTAGGTTTAAGCAGACGGCGCCCGATAAGCACATGCACTGTATGCCATTGTTTCTTCAATTCTTTCTCCTCCGCATCATTCAGCCCTACCTTACTGAAACGCTGTTTAACATAGCACCGAGTGATGTATCGGATAGCCTCCCGACCCTCTGGAAGTACCGCGGCAAAGGATTCTCCATACTCCGCAGGAGTCTGATGCACGCGATGCGCTATGCCAATCAACCTACCCAGGCGCTGCATCTGCTCGTAGATGCTCGCTGCCTGACTCAAGCCACGCAAGCTATAAAACCACCAACTAATGGCAATCAGCAATCCACCGGCGCATATCCCAATCAAGGTTAAAGCCGCATAGAGCAATTTCGATCGCCATGATCTGCCTTGAGTTAAGGAAACCCCCGCTATCTCCTGTCCTTCGGCAAGGAGCTCATCGCGGCCAAATTTCTCTTCCGCTGCTTCCTGTTGTCCTCCTGCAAACGAGTCAAGTCCTGGCAAAGCAGGGAAGGCATTCTCTTCAGGACGAGCGATCAAAGGCTCAGAGGAAGTGGGCTCGAACTCGATCCAGCCATAGCCAGGGAAATACACCTCAGGCCAGGCATGCGCATCCAATTGCCGCACTCGGTAACTTCGCGAAGCAGAGACATACTCGCCAGATGTGTAGCCCTGCGAGACACGCGCAGGAATACCTACAGCACGGCACATCACTGCCATCGCTGTCGCATAGTAGTCACAATAGCCTCGCCGATTCTCAAAGAGAAACCAGTCTACGACATCACGGCCCGCAGGAGGTGGATTGATGTACTGGTCATAGGTGATACTGCGCAAGTAATTCTGAATGGCTACAGCCTGATCATAAGGCGTGGCAGCACCTTTTACAATCTCTTGGCTCAACAGCCGCACTCGTTCAGGCAGCCTCCAAGGAAGCTGTAGATAGCGTTGCTTCAGCCACTCAGGATACTCAGTGCCCGCAGATCGCAGTTGGCCCACTGTGGCTGTAGAAACTAGGGATACAACCGTGTAACTTTGGTGGCGGCGGAGCGGCTTCAAGGCGCGCAACATAGATATAAATACTTCCTCCTTAGCCTGTGATGGTGATAGGTGGATAATGGGCATCGGAGTTACCCTGATAGACGTTGAAGTCTGGGTCATCACCACCGTTGTTCTCACCACTATTTCAGGTGGTGATAGATAAGCGGCACGCGCTCTGGCGAATTGGTTAATGCGCAGCAACTCTCCCGTGAAAAACAATATATCCTCACCGGATTCCAACATACGAATCGTATAGGTAATCTCTTTCTGCATCCTCAGATAGGGCATTGCATTGGCAAGCCTAGGATCATTGGGCTGCAACGTCCATTCCAGATCATCGGTATTCACCCAGCCGCTTCCTGTGTACCGATCGTACGCCACAGCGCGCCAGTAGTGTGGTTCATCTGTCTGCACTTCCAAAATCGGGGCATTGCTGAGATTCACCGCACCCCCCAACGACATGGTGCGTCCGAAGCGAACCAAAGTTGATGGCCCCTGATAGTTCAAAGAGGTGAAAAGGCGATTCCAGCGGGTCTGCACTTCATGCCACGGCCCTTCGAATCTTGCCCAGAAATCGGCCAGCTTGGGGCTTCGCGCAATAGCGGGAATACTCCAAGCCAAGAAAACGGCCAATAAGGCGATTAGGAATCCATCGCGCAGAAAAGTCAGGTCTACATCCAAGTTGTAGTTGACCGCCGCTTTGCGCCACATCTTTTGCCGCAAGTACACATGCATACGCACTAGCAGCAACAGGGAAAAGAGACAATAGAGCACAAAATAGATGACCAACCGCGGCGGACCGTAGTAGATATTCAGCAAGCAGGCCAGGCCTGTGGGAACAATTGCGCCCCATACCCAATGGGAGCGCAAAACGAACCAGGTGCTGAAATAACTCAGCAGCCAACTCAGGATCGCGAGGGTAACCACAAACATAAAGTTAGAAAGCCAGACCCCTGCTTCACTGGGATCAAGCAGCCAGCCCCATACCTGCTGATACATGATGTGCGCTCGCATCAGCAAGGTTTGTCCTGAGGGAACAAGGTATGGTGGTACCAGAGGAGGGCTGAAGACAACAAGCAGCATGAAAGTAACCCATGCTGCACCCAGCACGAAGCTCACCAAATGGGCTACGATACCCGGCACACGACGCGCTTGGGCGAGAAACAAACCTAACCACATGGCACCCATAGCGATCCACTGCAATATCGCCAATCCATCCGTCCACTCGGCGGCGCGTACCGACCAGACCACGCTTAACAGCATCAGCATCAGTAGCAGAAAGGAAGCCCACCCTTCCTCTGGCTTCAGCTTGGTTCGGAACATATTTCCTTGCCTTCCCACGTACAATTGAACTCAGCCATCCTTTGGATGCAAAAGCAGACAGTTGTCGCCTATTTACTAATTGTAAACCGATATTCCCTCTGCTCAAAATGTTTGACAAGCCTGCCAAAAGATGTTATGATTTTCGCCATACTCAAATGGGACTGGCAACTGCGTTCCGACAGTTCCTGTGCTGTTCATTCAGTTTGAGTAGATACGATATAGGGAAAAAGTGAGTGAGAAAACTCTTTGACTGGTACGGGCAGCTGAGCACAAATCAAAAGCTGCTCTCTCTATTGCTTGCATTGGTGATACTGACTACCTCGTGCCTGTACTGTTTAGGCTTCGCTAGTGTAATTGTACGCTGGCGGTGGAGCGCTCCGACTCCCCTTCCGACAGCTACTCGCACTCCTACACCTACAGAATTTGTTCCTCCTACCCTAGTGCCATTGGTTACTCCAAAGCCTCTACCGAGTACTACCCCATCTCCCAGTCCAACACTATCGGCAACCCCTACATGGACACCCCCTGCAACTCCTCTGCTGACTGTTAGCCCCACTCCGACAAACACGTTTACGCCTGTACATGAGGCTTTGCCGACGCAAACCCCAACACCGATTCCCACCTTCACACCTACCTCCACCAACACGCTAGTGCCTACCCAGACAGCGACCGCCACAAGCACGGCTTCGCCTATACCCACACCTACGGAGACAGTTGCACCCACTGTTTCACCGAGCATGACGCCAACGGAAATCCCCACTGCCACCCTCCCGCCCACACCAGAACCGATACCGTTGCCTACTGATACGCCCATGCTCTCAGAAACACCAACCGTTACCACCGCAGAGACACCTGTATCTCTTGCTTCACCAACAACCCAATCACCAGTTACTGCCGGTGTGTATAGGCAGTGAAACTTTGTTGGCTCTCACCAGATGCGCTATAATGTTCACTCGGTCTATGAAAAATCGCCTTGAGGAGGAAAATGCGTGCAGATAAAAGAGTTTCTGAAAAAACTTTCTGAAGCTAGCGGAGTCTCAGGCTACGAAGCTAACGTACGCGAATTGGTGCGCGAAGAATTCTCGCAGTACGCGGACCAAATCCGCGTAGATACTATGGGCAACCTGATTGCCCTAAAGCGCGGCGAAACAACTCAGACCCCGCGCCGTAGCATCATGTTGGCCGGACACATGGATGAAATTGGCCTGCTAGTCACCAAGTTGGAAAAGGGGTTTATCCGCTTCTCCACGGTGGGCGGCTTCGACCTCCGTGTCCTTCCCGGACAGGAAGTCATCGTGCATGGGCAACGGGATCTGCCCGGAATCGTCGCCGCGCGCCCACCCCACGTATTATCCCCAGAAGAACGCGAGCAAACGATACCATTGGATAAACTATTCATAGATGTAGGATTACCCGAAGAGGAACTCTCCCAATTGGTCCGCGTGGGTGATGTGATTACCTTGCAGCGTCAGTTCACGGAACTGACGGGCAATCTGGTTGCCGGCAAGGCACTCGATGACCGAGCCGCCGTAGCATGTATCGCCTATTGTCTGCAGCACCTCGCTGCGATGAAGCATTCCTGGGATGTATACGCTGTCGCCACGGTGCAGGAGGAAGTGGGGCTGAAAGGTGCCTTTACCAGCACGTTTGGGCTTATGCCCGATATAGGCATTGCGATAGACGTCTGTCATGGCAATATGCTTGGCGTCCCCGAAGTGGACACGGTCAATGTCGGAGGAGGCCCAGCCATTGCCTTTGGGCCCAATATCCATCCCTTGATGTACTCCCGCTTGGTGGAGATAGCCAAAGCATACGAGATCAGCTACCAGACTGATCCCACGCCAGGCCCAAGCGGTACAGATGCCTGGGCGATGCAAGTCACACGAGAAGGACTTCCTACTGCATTGGTCTCTATCCCTCTGCGCTATATGCACACTACCGTCGAAACACTATCCTTAAGAGACCTGGAACGAGCTGGCCGATTGCTTGCTTTGTTCATCGCCAGCTTGGACGAAACCTTTGCTCAGCAACTTGGCCTCAAGGCTGGATAAAAGTGCAGGATGCAAGCCACTGGCTTCTCAATCACTCTTAGGAGGATGAACTTTGCTACTCAAAGAATTATGTGAAGCATCCGGGGTATCCGGTAACGAAGGCGCGGTACGCCAGGTGATCCTAGACGCCATCCGAGACCGCATAGATGAGCACCATGTTGATGCCCTGGGGAACCTGATTGCCATCAAAAAAGGTAGCAGCAGAAACGGACGCAAAGTCATGATCGCTGCACACATGGACGAAGTGGGCTTGATGATTATGCATATCGAAAAAGAAGGCTCCTTGCGCTTCAGCCCGGTGGGCGGCATTGATGACCGCGTCCTGCTGGCAAAGAAGGTGCTCATTGGCGACAACAAAGTGCCAGGCGTAATCGGCTCTAAACCCGTCCACCTCCTGGAGCCCAAAGCACGTGAGCAGGTGGTCAAGTTCAAAGAGATGAGCATTGACATCGGCGCTTCGAGCAAAGAAGAGGCAGAACGTTTGGTAAAAGTTGGAGATTATGCCGTCTTCGACACCCCCTTCGCTGAACTCGGTGGGGCCATGCGCACGGTCAAGGCCAAAGCATTCGATGACCGTGCCGGATGTGCTGTGCTCATCGAGTTGCTGCAAGATCGTTATCCTTTTGATCTCTATGCCTCCTTTACTGTACAAGAAGAAGTGGGCTTGCGCGGAGCGCGGGTGGCTGCTTATTCCATCGCTCCACATCTGGCTTTTGTCCTGGAAGGAACCATCTGTGATGACCTGCCCAAAAAGGGTGATGTTATTCCCACAACAGTCCTGGGCAAAGGCCCCGCTATTACAATTATGGATCGGTCAGTCATTGCCGATCGTCGCCTAGTGGATCTGTTGATCGACACGGCGGAGAAGAATGGGATTCCCTACCAGTTCAAACAGCCAGTGCTTGGTGGTACAGATGCAGGAGCCATCCACCTCACGCGTGAAGGAGTGCCTTCAGCAGTTGTGGCAGTGCCTTCGCGCTACATTCATTCCCCGACGTGCCTTATGAGCCTTACCGACCTGGAAAACACCATACAATTAATGCGCCAGACCTTGGCCAGAGTCAATGACCTAGACTTAACGCGCTAATTTTATCATGGGAGGATACACAGTGAAAGAACTGATTAAAGAACTAACCGAAGCTTATGGCCCTTCAGGCAGCGAAGATGTAGTACGCGAAACGATCAAACGGCACATCGCAGGACATGTCAACGAGGTACGCGTAGATGCTTTGGGCAACCTGATCGCTCTCAAAAAGGGACAACCACAAAGCGGAATAGAACCGCGCAAAATTATGCTCGCCGCACACATGGACGAAATCGGAGTCATCGTCAGCCAAATAGACGAGAAAGGATTTCTCCGCTTTGCCCCCATCGGTGGTGTGAACCCACTAACCCTCTTGGGCAGCCGCGTGGTCTTTGCCGATGGGGCGATAGGAGTGATCGGACGAGAGCGGCCAGAAAAACCAGATGAATTCCCAAAGATTGAGAAGATGTTCATTGACGTTGGCGCCCCTGATAAGGAACATCTGACAAGAAAAGTCGGGGACATGGCTTCATTCGTGCGTCCAATGGTTGACCTTGGACAGCGACTTACCGCGAAGGCTTTCGACGACCGCATTGGGTGCGCCATACTAGTGCAGACAGCGCAAGAATTGAAAACTACACCGCACGACGTCTATTTCGTATTTACCGTGCAAGAAGAAGTGGGGTTGCGTGGTGCGCTGACCTCGGCTTTTGGTGTCGAGCCAGATGTAGCCATCGCAGTAGATATTACGGTTACGGGCGATACCCCAGAAGCATACCCCATGGCTGTCTCACTGGGTGCCGGCCCAGCCATCAAGGTGAAAGATCGGGGCATGCTTGCCCATCCAGGTGTCAAGAATTGGATGGCAGGGACAGCAGAGCGCCTGGGCATACCCTATCAATTCGAGGTACTGGAGGCTGGTACAACGGACGCCATGGCGATCCAGACCTCACGCGCTGGCGTGGCTGCTGGCGTGCTCTCTATCCCCACTCGCTATGCACACACACCCTCCGAAATGGTGGACTACAATGATGTGCAAAACGCCGTCAAGCTGCTGATTGGATTGCTGAGCGGGCCAGTGCCGATTTAGTGCCCGCTATCTTGTACAAG
>JBMFPM010000051.1:0-9420 GCA_049969135.1 Anaerolineae bacterium | reverse complement strand
TAGACGAGGATGAAGATGAATAACACTTTTCTCTTCCACCTGGCGATTATTTTACAGTGAAAGGAGGCCCTCCACCATGAGGCACCGAGTGGCAGGCCGATATCTCAGCCGTGATACAGGCGCGCGTCGCGCGTTGTTCCGCAATCTCATCAGTGAATTGATACGACACGAACGGATTCAAACGACCGAGGCGAAGGCGCGTGCTATTCGAGGTGATGCGGAAAAGATGATCACATTGGCCAAGCGCGGGGATTTGCATGCCCGGCGGTTGGTTGCACGTACTATCAGCGACCCCGAACTGGTGAAGAAGCTGTTTGATGAAGTCGCACCGCGCTACGCGGATCGGCCAGGGGGGTATACGCGGATAATCAAGCTGGAGCCACGGCAGGGAGATGCGGCTCCGCAAGTCTTGTTGGAATTGGTGAAATAAGCATGGGCGAGGCGCAGGCAATTGTGCCCCCCAATGGGGCCAACGGCCAGCCTCGTAGCCCAGGCCAATATCACCTGATGGCCATCGTCGAATATGATGGCACAGAGTACCTTGGATTTCAGATACAGCGTCGTGGGCGCACGGTTCAGGGCGAGATCGAGCGTGCTCTGGCTACAGTAACGCAGCAACAGATAAGGATTGTTGGCGCAGGTCGTACGGATGCCGGTGTTCATGCCAAAGGCCAGGTAATTCATTTCACTGTGTTATGGGGTCATGCGCTGGCTGATTTGCAGCGTGCTCTGAACGCCGTTTTGCCGGCTGATGTGGCGATTATCGAGCTGCAGGAAGCGCCGCCAGGATTTCATGCGCGCTATGATGCTCGCAGCCGAGAGTATGTCTATACTATTTACAATGGAGCTGTGCGCTCGCCGCTTGCAGCGCGCTATGCGTACCACTTTGCCAAGCCACTAGACGCGCAGGCAATGAACCAAGCCTGTGCCTGCTTGGTGGGCACGCATGACTTTTTGCCTTTTGGTTGGCCGCCGCGCGGCGAGAATACCGTGCGCACAGTCTATCGCGCTTGTTGCCGACGGGAAGGCATGTTCGTCTATGTGGAAATCGAAGCAGATGCTTTCCTGCGTGCTATGGTGCGCCGGATAGTGGGCAACTTGCTGCTGGTGGGGTCGGGTGAACTTTCGGTGGAAGGCTTTGCACGTCTCCTGTCGCTGAAGCATCGCCGTACGCCCGCAGTTGCGGCGCCAGCGCACGGGCTTTGTCTTGTGCGTGTGAATTATTAAGCCAATGTAACCAGGTTTTGTAGGTGGAGTAGGAGGAAGTAAGGACAAATGAAGACGTATGCCATGAAAGCAGGGGAGATTGAGCGACGATGGTATGTGGTGGATGCCACAGGCAAGACCCTAGGGCGTTTAGCCACCCAAGTTGCTAGGATCCTGCGTGGAAAGCATAAGCCTGGGTTTACTCCGTATTTGGATAGTGGCGATTATGTGATCGTCATTAATGCGGAAAAGATCCAGGTTACGGGACGAAAATTGGATACCAAGTACTATTACCGATATTCTGGTCATTTGGGTGGGTTGAAGAGCATTGTCCTGCGAGAGCAGTTGAAAAAGCACCCTGACCGGGTGATCGTTTCTGCGGTACGCGGCATGCTACCCAAGAATCGCTTGGGGCGTGCGATGATCAAGAAGCTGAAGGTGTACGCTGGTGACAAGCACCCCCATCAAGCGCAGCAACCAGAGCCTTTGGAACTCTAGTTAGCGTTGGCTGGGGATGGGCTTAGGAGCCAGCCTATGTATAACTGGTGGTAACCGGTTGGCTGGTCGGGCCTCGTGATGAACAAGGACATTATTAAGGGAGCATGGTGAATGGCAAGCAAATATTACTATGGTACTGGAAGACGAAAAACTGCGGTAGCGCGTGTACGTCTCTATCCCGGAACGGGGGAGATCATTATCAACGATAAGCCAGTAGATCAATACTTTTCTCGCGAAGCAGACCGCCTCCTTGTTCGCGCTCCTCTGCGTGCGACGAACATGTTGGGGCAGTTCAATGTCGTTGTGAAAGTCGAAGGTGGAGGAATTACCGGACAGGCAGGTGCCGTGGCACATGGCATTGCGCGAGCATTGCAGGCAGCAGATCCAGAGTTACGCCCGACGCTGCGTCAGCAAGGTTTTCTCACCCGAGATCCGCGGGCCAAGGAACGCAAGAAGCCAGGCCTGAAGCGTGCACGCAAGGCGCCGCAGTACACCAAGCGCTAGCCCATACTGCCAGCCAATACCGTAATAAGAACCCGGTTGGTTTTGCCAACCGGGTTTTGCTTTTTGTGGGGAATCCATGAGTGTAGCAGCAGTGCTATTCGATCGTTACTTCGACAATGTCCGGTACAATGCTCTTCACCTCCAGGCCTAGCTCTTCTGGCAAGATAACCTTCGGGGTGACTTTATGCGTGCCCTTGCTCAGGCCAAAGAGGTCTAGTACAGCCTTCACGTCATCCGGTTTCAGTTCCTGCAGCGCCGGCAGTGGGCCGGAGAGGATAATGTCCACCGCAGTTGGTGAGGCAGTAGCCTTCAAGCCCACACGGAGATTCTGCAACTGGAGCTCGAGGTGAATGGTCTGTCCGCCCATGAGGGGCTGGATGCTGATTTGAACCAGGATTCCTTCCTTGCCTGCGCCTTCCCCAAGGACCAAGACTCCTTCAGGCAAAGCCAATGCGACGCGCTGAATGATGTCCCGCTTGGCTCCTTCCACGTCAATGGGCTGTGTATCCAGGTAGCCAGGAAGGTTCTCAATGACAGCCGGCTGGCCATAGACGGTAACTAGGGCCGGCTCAACGCGGATATTGCTGATCCAGTAACCGGCTGCGGGCGAGCCCTTCGTGACCGCTCGCACCGTTACATCGCGATAGCCTACTTGGCGTTCGATAGCTATTTTGACCGTTACCGTCGCCGGTGAGACATCTAATCCCAGGACACGGTTTCCTATCCCATCGAGTAAGAGGGGAGCTTCTTGTTTGATGATTGTCTCCCGGGCATTCTTGAGGCTGATCTCAATGACTGCCTCTGCTACCTGCGCGACCAAGTTTTTTGGCCCACTGATTGTAACCTGCTCAGGGGTTACCTCTGGCAAGCGCGGCGTGTATCCCAGGGGCACGCTCTCCTCGTCCAGGACCTTTACTTTGACACGGACCTTGCGTGTGTCCATTTCCTGCAAGTTCACGGTGATGCGCGATGGCTCAACGGCCAGAATCATCACTCCTTTCTCGAGTGTTTTGACGGCTACGGGCACTTCATGCTGTCCTGCTTCGAGTCCCTGCAGGTCAACGGTTGCCTCAAAACTCTCTGTTTGGAGTTTATCCCAGGTACTGGCAAGAGCGCGTATTTTGACCCTCACCTCTGTTACTACGGGGCCGGTAATGATGAATTCCTGTGGCAGGTTGATCATCTTGATAGGAATGGCGTTGGGGAAAAAGTCCGTGCGAGGCGGGGCTTTTTCGTATACAGCAACTACCCACACCACCACGCCCAGGAAGAGCGCCAGGAATGCCGAACTGAGGTTAGAGAGCAGGTCACGCCATTTTTTCCCGTTCACAGCTTCAACTCCTTGACCTCTTTTGCATCCGGTTGTTCCCGTCCGCGCAGCCGCAGCAAGGAAGATAGGTCGAATTGCGCGTAAGGACGATAAAGCCTCTGCAAGATATTGCGCAAGCGCGTCTCATCTAAATGGCGAACCATACGTCCATTATGGGCGACGGAAATGGTGCCTGTTTCCTCAGAGACGATCACTGCGATGGCGTCTGTCTGCTCGCTGATGCCCAGCGCGGCGCGGTGCCGTGTGCCCAGGTAGCGGTCTGCCAGGTTGCTGTTGGAGAGGGGCAGGACTACAGCTGCGGCGATAATCTCGTCTTCGCGGATGATCACGGCGCCATCGTGCAGTGGCGTATTGGGGTAAAAGATGGTCAGCAAGAGTTCACTCGAGACCTGGGCTTTGATCTCTACGCCGGTATCGGCATAATCTTGCAACCCTGTGTTGCGCTCCAGGACGATGATGGCACCATGGCGGGCTTCAGACAACAGGCGGCAAGCCCGCGCCACCTGGCTGACCGTGCGGTTCGCGGCTGCCTCGCGCATGGGCCGGTCAATCAATCCCCCTGCTCGCCCCAACCTCTCCAAAGCACGGCGCAGCTCAGGCTGGAAAATGACCGGTATGGCAACTAATAGGGCGGGGATGGCATTGCCGATTAACCAGCTAAAGGCTGTCAGCCGCAGTACATTGCTGAGCAGCACAGCCAAGAAGATAAAGATAATTACCCCGCGCAGGAGTTGGATAGCCTGCGTGCCTCGGAAAAGCTGCAGCAAGGCAAAAAAGATGCCTGATACCAGCAAGATGTCAATGACATCGCTGAAACGAATATGCGAAAAGACCCAAAGGATATCCGACACTGGTTCCCTCTTATATCCACCAGCAAAAGCCAAGCGGCAACAAAGAGAGCTTGGCTGCTCTTTACTTATTGGCTAGCAATACTGCCAGCAAGCCCTTCTGGGCATGCAAGCGGTTCTCGGCTTGGTCAAACAGCACAGAGTGAGGGCCATCCGCGACCTCGTCGGTGATTTCTTCCCCTCTGTGCGCCGGCAAGCAGTGCATGACGATCACATCAGGCTTTGCTCTGGCGACCAAGGCGGCATTTACTTGATAGGGCGGAAATACCTTGAGACGCTGTTCTTTCTCTGCTTCCTGGCCCATGCTTGTCCAGACATCAGTGTAGATAACGTCTGCATTCTCTACTGCTGCTTGCGGATCATGGCCGATCTCCACCGTGCTGCCGCTTTCCTTGGCAAAACGGAACGCCAGTTCTTGCACTGCACGAGGGGGTTCATAACCTGGCGGTGTGGCGGCCGCGATGTCCATCCCCAGTTTCGTTGCACCGAAGAGCAGCGAGGTCATCACATTGTTGCCATCGCCTACCCAAGCCAGCTTCAACCCGCGCAGCGTGCCCTTTTTCTCCAGGATGGTGAAGAAATCCGCTAACCCCTGGCAGGGATGGCTATAGTCAGACAGGCCATTGATGACCGGCACACGAGAGTAAGTCGCCAAAGTTTCCACATCCTTATGGGCAAAAACGCGTGCCATGATGCAGTCCACGTAGCGGCTCAATACGCGTGCGACATCGGGGACGCTTTCGCGCTTACCGAGCTGGATCTCGTCAGGTGACAAGTATAATGCCTCGCCTCCCAATTGCAGCATGGCAACTTCGAAGGAGACTCGAGTGCGCAGGGAAGGCTTCTGAAAGATCATGCCCAATGTCTTGCCCGTGAGGATTGGCTGATTGCCCCCTGCTCGCCATTCCTCTTTCAATTCCTGAGCTACGTTTAGAATGTGCCAAATTTCCTCAGCGGATAGGTCTGCCAGACTCAGCAGGTCTTTCTTCATTGACATAGCCTCCTCAGATGATTTCTGCACAATTATAACACAAAATACCATATAAGCCAACCACAGAGACGACAAATAGCTTGTCAAAAGTTCCCAGTGCAGCAGGTGGGACCAAATTTGACACAATCCCGTCTCTGTGCTAGAATCATATTGCACAGGCTGTGATGGAGGCAAGTAAGCACTGCTCCAGCCTTTTAGAGAGCCGCCGAGGGTGGAAAGGCAGCAGGCAACAGTGCTGAAATCCGCTCCGGAGCCGCAGGCGAAAACGGAGTGTTCTGATTAAGCCGCGCCGGTTTGCTCCCGTTAACGAGCACAGAGGCTTGAGGCTAGTCCTCAAAGCGAAGAAAGGTGGCACCACGAATGCCCCCTCGTCCTTTCAGGGCAGGGGGCATTTTGTATTCTTGTCTCTAGAGGAGGTGCATTATGATTGACCTGAAACTGATCCGTGAGAAACCCGACTATGTGCGTCAGGCAATTGCTACACTGCAAGTTAGTGCGCCGATTGATGAGATCCTGGACTTGGATGAGCAGCGCCGCAACTTGCTTAGCCAGGTTGAAACGCTGCGGGCTCGGCGCAACGAAGTCTCTAAGGAGATTGGCCGCTTGCGTGGCGGACCTGGGACGGAGGCGCTGAAGGAAGAAATGCGCCAGGTTGGCGAGCAGATCAAAGCCCTGGATGAGCAGGTGAAAGAGGTGGAAGAGCGGCTGAGGCTAGCGTTGCTCGAAGTGCCCAATCTGCCACATGAGAGCGTACCTGTGGGCAAAGATGAGAGCGAAAACGTGGTTGTGCGCACCGAAGGTGAGCCACGGCAGTTTGATTTCCAGCCACTGCCTCATTGGGATCTGGGGCCCATGCTCGATATCATTGACTTTGAGCGAGGGGTCAAGATGTCGGGCACGCGTTTCTACATCCTCAAAGGCTTGGGGGCGCGCTTGCAACGTGCGCTGATTTCTTGGATGCTAGATTTGCATGTGCAGCAGCATGGCTATACGGAAATCTACCCGCCGTTCATGGTGCGCGAGGAATGCCTGTGGGTAGACGGCAAGCTGCCCAAGTTCCGTGACAATGTGTACCACGATGCGGAGGAGGATTTCTGGTGGATTGGGACGGCGGAGACGCCGCTGACCAATCTACACCGTGATGAGATCCTGCCGGGGGAGAAATTACCACTGAGTTACGTGGCTTATTCTGCTTGTTTCCGCCGTGAAAAGATGAGCGCAGGGAGAGATGTGCGCGGCATCAAGCGTGGACATCAATTTGACAAGGTGGAGATGTACAAGTTCACCACGCCAGAGACCAGCTACGACGAACTGGAGAAAATGGTCGGCCATGCTGAGGATGTGGCACGTCTGTTGGGCATTCCCCATCGTGTGGTGCTCATGTGCACGGGCGATCTGGGGTTTGTCGCGGCTAAGAAGTACGACATCGAAATGTGGGCGCCAGGGTGCCAGGAATGGCTGGAAGTATCGAGCGTTTCTAACTGCGAAGATTTCCAGGCGCGGAGGGGCAACATCCGCTTTCGCCGTGAACGTGGTGCGAAACCCGAGTACGTGCATACGCTCAACGGCTCAGGGCTGGCGCTGCCGCGCACGCTCATTGCGGTCATGGAGAATTACCAGCAGCCTGACGGCAGTATTGTCGTGCCCGAGGTGCTGCGGCCATACATGGGGGGCATCGAGGTTATCCGCTAAGCAAGGGCAAGGCATCCCACGGGGAATCCCTGCTAGGTGGGGTCCCTGATTTGGGAAGCATACCCAAATGCAGGTGAGCCATGGGAATGCCTTGCCCTTACATGCCCAATGTTGCGGATTTCATTTGTGTTTCTCCTTAGTTTCGAATATAATGTTGGGGCATAGTTTTTCACTTCTTTCCTTATCATGCAGGGAGTAAGATGCCCCATAGCACTGTTGCGGTCATTATCCCCGCACACCGAGGGAACGATGATTTGTGGCGATGTCTGACCAGTGTGAACCAGGCTAGGCCACCACCTGATGAATGCATTGTGGTGCTCGATGGCGGCGATGAAACCGCCAGAGAAATGGCACTAGCTTTCGGTGCCCAGGTAGCCCAGACCCCCAAACGGGGCGGGCCAGCGCAGGCGCGCAATCTTGGCGCACGCTTGGCCCAGAGCGATATCCTCTTTTTTGTGGATGCAGATGTCCTAATCCCCCCGGATGCCATCGCCCAAGTGAGAGAAACTTTCCAGCATGAGCCTGAATTGGCGGCTGTTTTCGGTTCCTATGACGATTCCCCAGGTCAGTTCAATTTCCTCTCGCGGTACAAGAACTTGCTCCATCACTATGTCCACCAGATGGCTCAAGAGGAAGCCTCTACATTCTGGATGGGCTGTGGGGCCATCCGGCGCGAGGTCTTTCTAGCATTGGGTGGCTTGAATGAAAACTATCATCAGCCATCGATCGAGGATATCGAACTTGGATACCGCCTGAGACAGGCTGGTTACCGCATCCGGCTGCGTAAATCATTGCAAGCCAAGCATTTGAAGCGTTGGGATGTTGCCTCGCTGCTTCGCTCTGACTTTTTCGCTCGCGCTTTACCCTGGAGCGAACTTATCCTAGAGAGCCGCGATTTCATTAATGATCTCAATGTAAATATCTCCAGTCGCATATCCGTTGCGACGGTCTATCTGCTGTTGGCGTCAGTGCTTGCTGCATGGCGTTGGCACATGCTGTGGTTTGTAGCTGCGCTCCTCGCCATTGCTCTTCTGATATTGAATGCATCCCTTTACCGTTTCTTCTGGCGCAAACGCGGCTTGCTCTTCGCAATAGCCGCTATCCCCTGGCATTGGTTTTACTACTTCTACAGCGGTCTCGCTTTCACCATTGCTCTGATCAAGCATGTATCCTATCCGGCTGCCCAGCATAGTCAACGGCAGTCCTCTCAGTCAGCCCTGCCTTCGGGAGAGGAGGAAAGAATACGTTAGCATCTGGTCATGTCCCTGTCGCTATTATTGGCGCTGGCCCAGCAGGGCTGGCAGCAGCCTACGAACTGGCTACGCATGGCATTTGCCCTATTGTGATCGAAAAAGCTGACCAAGTTGGGGGTATCGCTCGCACTGAAGTCTACAAAGGATACCGTTTTGATATCGGTGGCCACCGCTTTTTCACCAAGATCCCCCAGATACAAACGCTTTGGGAAGCCATGCTTGGTTCCGACCTCCGCAGAGTGCAGCGTTTGTCGCGCATCTACTATCGAGGCTGTTTTTTCCACTACCCCCTGAGCTTGTGGAACACGTTATCCAATCTGGGTTTGCGAGAGAGCGTCTTGATCCTGCTCAGCTATCTCTATGCCCGGCTGCATCCTTCTAAAAGGGAGGACACTTTTGAGCAGTGGGTGAGCAACCACTTTGGCAAGCGCCTCTATCGGACTTTTTTTCAGACGTACACGGAGAAAGTGTGGGGTATCCCCTGCTATGAAATCCAGGCAGAATGGGCAGCGCAACGCATCCATGGGCTTTCGTTCACTACGGCTGTGCTGAACGCCCTCTTTGGAGTAGAAAGTGCCAAGTCGCTCATCCACGAGTTCCACTATCCGACGCTAGGGCCTGGGATGATGTGGCAACGCTTTGCCCAAGCCGTAGAAAGCCATGGAGGACAGGTATGGCTACAGTGCGAGGCGATTGGCTTACAACGCGATAGCCAGCATATCACCAGCGTTCGGGTAAACCATGAGGGCAAAGAACTCGAGATCAAGGCTGATCAGGTGATATCCAGCCTGCCCTTGAGAGAACTGGTGGTTGAACTCGAACCACCTGCCCCTCCTCCTGTGCACAAAGCTGCACAAGGGCTGCGATACCGCGACTTTATCCTGGTTGGCCTTATTCTGAATTGCTCCAATCCATTCCCCGATAACTGGCTCTATATCCATAGTCCAGAAGTCAAGGTGGGGCGCATTCAAAACTTTCGCAATTGGAGCCCGGCCATGGTGCCGGATACCCAAAAGACAAGCCTAGGTCTGGAGTACTTCTGCAATGAGGGGGATGACCTTTGGTCTATGCCTGACCACGAGCTCGTTGCACTAGCAA
>JBMFPM010000050.1:0-9424 GCA_049969135.1 Anaerolineae bacterium | reverse complement strand
GTTACACTGTGGGGTCCTTCCACACTGACAGTAGCGCCTAGGCTGCGCAACAGAGCAATCATGGTACGGATATCCTCGATGTTTGGCAAGTTTTCTAACAGGCATTCATCCGAGGTGAGCAGTGTCGCAGCCAAAATGGGCAAAGCGGCGTTCTTAGCGCCGGAAATGGATACCTCTCCTTCTAATTTGTAACCACCTTCTACTACGATATGCATCTTCTCACCACGCTGTCTACATTGTCAGCGAATAGCTGAAAACTCTTTGCGTGCAGATTGATTTGTCGCTATGAGTATATCGCAGATGGCAACGGTTGTCAAAGAAACTGTAAACAAGCTCTGCTACTTGGGCATCGCTTTCAGTTTAAGGTAGGCAGGACGAGGTCGGAACTCCGGATAACCTGGTTCTGAGATAGCCCACCAGTATTGCTCATTGGCTTCAGTCCAATCCGGGTCAGCGATGTAGATAAGGCTCATCAACCCTATCCAAGGCGACCAATTCTCCTTCGCCCACTTGTAGGCGCGCACAAAATAATCTGCTTTGGTCTCTTCATCCACGGCGTGCCAGGAATAATCAGGGTGAATGGGATCGCTCGTCCAGCCAAATTCGAGTATTGCAATCTGCTTGTCCGCATCGCCGTATTTCTCCATGATGCGGCGCAGGTCTTCGACACGTCGGAAACAGAAGAAACGCTGACCACCATAGTAAGGGTTTCGCGCTGCTTCATCAGGACTTAACTCGGGCGGCGCCTTGTAACCAGCAGCATGGACGCCCAAAACGTCGAAGTAGCCATCGCTGTTACCGCCCATCGCTTGGTACATCTGTTCCAGATAGACATCATCGGGCGTTGCTTCAGGAGAATGAGTTCCTGTCGGTGTCAGGCCCGCGCTAATGACCATCGCATTGGGATCTGCTTCCTTGATACGCCGATAAGCTTCCTTCAGCAAACGCACATACTGGGCGGCATTCGGAGGACGGCCGCCCCACTCACGAGCCAGATTAGGCTCGTTCCAGATCTCGTAGGCGCGGATACGTCCTTTGTAACGGCTAGCCATAGCATACAGAAAATCGCCTAAATCGGCATAACTGTTCGGCGGGCCATTAGTCGGATAATTACCTCCTGCCCATTGCGGCTGATGATCTATACGGACCAGCAAATCCAATCCGAGTTTATTGCACTCGTAAACGATCCAATCCACCCGACTCCAGTCAAATACGCCTTTGGCTGCTCCTTCCACATCGCGCCAACCGATATTCTGCTTGACCCAACCAAAACCAGCCTCTTTGATCATGCCCATATCCCGGCTGGCGACTTCTGGGCGCCACCACAGGAAAGCCTGCATCCCATACTCAGGGGAGTTCATGCGCAAGGGCTTGGGCGGTGGCACCGGTGGTAAAGGTGTAGCAGTAGGGATTGCCGTTGGGCCTACAGGCATTGCTGTCGGTGGGATAGATGTCATGGTCGGCTGCATCTGAGTTGCGGTAGGTTGTACCGGCACCGTGACAAAGGGCGTCTGTGTAGCAATCACTTGAGGGGGAATAGGCGTCACGCTAGGCCACATCGCCTGTTCTGAGGGAGTAAAGGTTGGGCGCGGCGTGCGGGTAGCCGCAGGGGCAACTGGCTGTGCAGGCTGGTTGAGGAACAGCAACCAGACAAGGCCAATCACGCCAATGCATACCATAGCAAGCGCAATCCATAGCATGATTGCGCCTTTGCTCTGCGTGGAAAATGCGCGAGACGGTTTTGTGTCAGTCACTAAGATAACTCCTTCACGTTGTTTCATCCACCCTGCCCAGTGGTGCTACAAGCCTGGCACAAACAGAGCACGGGGGATTCCCGTGCTCTGTGACCTGCCTTTCGAGCCAGGCTGCCGGGCTGCAAAGTATGGCTATTTGGGCATATTAGCCAAAGCAGCGAAAGCCGGGCGTAGGCTCCAATCTGGCCGGATGATACTGAAAGCTGCTTTCTCATCTTGCGGGCCACAGATAGGGCCAAAGTTGAGGTTCCACAGGAACATAGGCCCCACCCAGCCCCAACTCTTTGCCATTTGATAGGCCTGAACGATGAACTGCGCTTGTTCCATTTCCGTGTTGTCTGCAGCATACTCATAACCACGGGCAGGCGGTACCCCTAGGTTCTCCACAGAAGCCCAGCCGAATTCTGTAACCCAGATTCGTTTCGCTCCATCGCCATACTTCAGCATGATGTTGCGATAGCTCTCCATCGTGCCACGGAAGAACCAACTCGGATGGCCCTTGGCATTAAAGGTAGCACTTGGGTCTTGATAGGTTTCCCATTTTGCATCAGGCGGGTTGTTATATCCACTGGGGTGTGCGCCTATTGCATCGCAGTAGCTCTTCAAGCCCGCTTGATACATCTGCTCTAGATAGACGCGGTCATCAATGGCGATGTTCCCATCATTGTATCCTGTCGGTGTAAGCGCTCCCGCTATTACAGTAGCATTGGGATCAACAGATTTGATGGCCTGGTAAGCGACTTTCAAGAGCTCGACATACTTACGCGCATTGAGCTTGCCGCCCAAGCCTCCCCACTCATAATACAGGTTTTGCTCGTTCCAGATTTCATAGGCTTGCACACGTCCTTTGTAGCGAGCAGCCATTTCGCGCAAGAAAGCTCCATACGTATTGGGATCAGCAGGCGGGCCTTGATCGGTATCCTCAGGCGGGCGAGCCCATTTGGGAGCCTTAACCACGCTAAAGAGCAGCTTGATCCCCGCCGCATTCGCGCTGTCCACGATACGGTCAAGCGTCCCCCAGTCATACTGCCCCGGCGCAGGATTGTAGCGGAACCATTCCACTTGTTGTTTGTACCAACGAAAGCCCAGTTGTCGGATCAGCCCGAAGAGCCGGCCATGATCCCCATCGGTAATGGCATCCCCTTGGATGCCATAGTCAAACCCAGGACCACGGCTAGCAGAAGTGCCCACCGAGGCTACCTGCGGCTTCGCCGTCGGTTTCGGCGTCGGGGTGGGAGTAGGGGTAGGCGTAGGTGTCGGAGTCGGCGTTGGGCTGGGAACCAGCAAGCTGATGTCATTGCTACGCACGTTTGTCGTGCGCCCACCGTCATCCGAAATGGCTGCGGCGATGAAATAGGGGCCTGGTGTCGCAGGCGCTTCCCAGACATAACTCGAACCAACAGTTGCTTGGCTTCCTACTTTACTGCTTTCGCTGGAAGGTCCTTCTGTTTTCCCCGCTGATAAAGAACTGGCCAGACTGATTTCTTCGCCGGCGGGCCCCTTTATTGTCCAGACAACGGAGAAATCGCTTTCAAGCGAGGGGATAAGCAAATCTTTGAATTGCTTCACCAAGTCCCATACGCGCTGGTCATTCTGCGCATCTAATAGGTCCTCCAAAACCAAACCACGCACGTTATAGTCAGCAATGAGCTGCAGTTTATGATCCAGGCTAGCGACGTTCTCCAGCCAAATCTGGCAGCTCCTGCCTTGCTCGTCTTGATAAGCGATCCAGTATGCATCTGCTTGCCCATCGTACTGTAGTCCACCACACTGGCGCAACAATGGCAGCACAAAAGTCACATCCTCGCCGCCGCATACTAGCTTCTTGTTCCCTTCCACAGCTATTTGAGCGAGTGCGGACAGAGCCTGTGTATAAGGGATCCTGGTAATGACATTATCCACAATCTGACAGGAAGAGACAGACAATGCAATTTGCAGTTTCATTCGGTTCACTTCGCCCACAGCCCAGCGCAGGAGCGCTTCCATCTGACCGTCTGGAGCCCAGGCTGAAGGTGCTTCCAGAGCTGGGATGACCAGCACATCCGCCAACTGGCCCAATGCTCGCCAGTCATAAGCACCTGTATCCCAGCGGTCCTCGGCAATTTGCCTTGCCTGCGCGACACAAATAGACAAGATTTTGCCTTCCTTGTGCAAGGCATTGGCTAGCTCTTGCACAAAGGAAACATACTCGTCACGCAGACTGGGATCAAGACCCTGATAGTCCAACTGCACACCCGTGTACATCCCTTCCACAGCCAGCGCTGTGAGAGCGGCGATATTCTTGCTGCGTGCCTCAGGATTCAGGAGGATATTGGCCAACACTTGAGGCTGAACTACGCCGTCCTTCTGGTTGCTAACGACAGGGATAACCAGGTATCCTTGCAGCGTGCTGCGCTGATTAGCACCCCGTGCGTCATAAACAGTACCATCTGCATCAACGTAGAATCCCACGGGATTAACCTCGTTCAGGAGGCCAGTTGCCCTGTCTATTGTGTGAGTTTCTGTGTTCAACACTGTGGCTATGGCAGGCCTCATGCGCTTTACCTGCACCACTGCCGCCAGAGAGGAAAGGGAATCAAGGTGAGCCTCGATCACTCCATCTTCCGGTATCGCATGCGCCGGCACCCAGTCTCATTGCTGCCCATCCCAGGCATAGACATCCACCGCGTAAGGCGGCACGCCCTGCGGTAAAGGCAGAGACAAAATCGCTTCCTCGGGAGATGGCCCATAAGCCTGGAAGCGATAGATATCGCTGCACAGAGTAACGGGCTCTGCAGATAAGGATTCTGCTGCGGCGCGCAGCGCCTTATCCTTCACGGCAGAGAGGAATTCAAGCCCAGGCATGGAAGTCATCTTCAAACGAAGTTGATTGGCTAGAGCCCCTGCAGGAATCAAAAGCTGCGCACCATCGGGCAGGGTTAAAACACCGCCAGTCTTGGGGATGACCGGGTAATCATAATGAAACACCCGGTTTCCAACCGAAAATGGAGGTAGCCACAGGCTGACTACTAGGAGAGCCACAGCCAAGGTGTATACAGCGTTCTCTGTGCGCGAATCGCGCACAATCCGTCTCAGGCTCTGGAGGAAATTGGTGTCCCTCATCTGCATCCCTTCCTTCATCGTTGTAGTTGCGTGGACAAATTAGTGCGTTACATAATATTGGGGCTGAGATGCGCACGAAACTGCACCCAACCCCGATATTCTTTTACAACAAGTTGTTGGCGACTTGATTCTGCTGCCAGCAAATACAATTTGCTGTCAGCATGGACATGAGGACGATTGAACTAGTTCCCAACCGTTCTACATCCACAATGAGCAAAGTCCTCCAGTGTTCAGAGTGAACAAATTGTAACACAAGACTGTCTTTTTGCAAAATGCATCACTGCCAGAATGAGCTAGGTTTTTGCCATGGGCTAAGGAGGGGAAAAGGAGGCCAATATATTGTATGCAAATATGCCCGATGCTACGACAGATGGTATTCACACGGATGAGGATTTCTTTTGACAGGAAATAGCTCACCCCTATAATGACGGCTGAAAGGAGGACGAATTGTGAAACACATTTTGGGATTGAAATGCATGCTCTGCGGCGCAGAATACGCGGTAAACGAGGTTGAGTATGTCTGCCCCAAGCATGGCAATGAGGGCATCCTAGATGTCATTTATGACTATGATGTCATCCGACGCCATCTATCGAAAGAAAAGCTGGCGGATAACCATGATTACTCTATCTGGCGTTACGCCGATTTATTGCCTATTGCCAACCAGCAATGGATCCCCAACCTGCAGGTTGGTTGGACACCGCTCTATCCCGTGCCCCGCTTACGAGCTCAAATAGGGCTGGCTCATCTCTATATCAAGGACGATGGGCGCAATCCCACTGCTTCGTTTAAAGATCGTGCGAGTGCTGTAGGCATCGTCAAAGCAAGAGAACATGGCAAAGACATCATGACCGCAGCCTCTACTGGCAATGCTGCCTCATCGCTAGCTGGCTTGGCAGCGAGCGTAGGATTGACTACCTACATTTTTGTTCCCGAGCGCGCCCCACAAGCCAAAGTGGCGCAACTGCTTATCTTTGGCGCCAACGTCATCATGGTGCGTGGCACCTATGATCAGGCTTTTGATCTGTGCTTGCAAGCCTCGGCTCAATACGGATGGTACAGCCGCAACACGGCGTACAACCCTTATTTGTCTGAAGGGAAAAAGACTGCTGCACTAGAAATTTGCGAGCAATTGGCATGGCAATCCCCTGACAAGGTCTTTGTCGCGGTGGGAGATGGCTGCATCATCGGGGGACTGTGGAAAGGATTCAAAGACCTCTATGCTTTGGGATTCATCGAGCGCTTGCCGCAGCTCATCGGAGTACAAGCAGAGGGTTCCGCGGTCCTAGTCAAGGCATGGCAAGAGGGAACGGAAACCATTACCCCTATTGTGCCCAATACCATTGCCGATAGCATCTCCGTAGGTGTGCCCCGCGATGCTATCAAGGCACTACGTGCGGTGCGGCAATCAGGGGGTCAATTCGTTGCCGTGAGCGATGAGGAGATCCTGGAAGCAATGCGTATACTGGGCAGGAATGCCGGCATCTTTGCCGAACCAGCGGGAGCCACTGGGTTTGCTGGCCTGCGCAAATTGCTTCAGCAAGGACAAATCGATCCTGAAGAACGGATCGTCGTCTTGGTCACCGGCAATGGGCTCAAGGACGTGCAGAGCGCTATCCAAGCTGTGGGCAAGCCGTTTGTAATCGAGCCCACCATGGAGTCCCTGCACCAACTCATGACCAGCTTGAAGTAGGGTTACTCTTTTGTGACAGAATCAAAGGACTTGGCATCGTACTTGCCGGCAGCATTCCAGAACATCCACCCATAGGTTTTGGCATCTGCGGCTGCTTGCTTTTGCAGGCGCATCTCTTCCGCGCCATAGACCACATTGTTCCACGAATAATGCTGCAGCCAGGGGCGGATGCGGGTTTGGGTGCGCTTAGCCAGTTCTATGCAACTGCGATAGACCACTTCGTAAGGATACAGAAGAGGATTGTCATATCCGAGGTTGCCGCTGATAAAGGTCGCTGGATAGAGCATGGGTGAGATATAGTCCATATAGGGAGCGATGTCAATCACGCGTTGCCCGATACCCATATCTTCCTCTGGTGCTACCCAAACTGTCAATCCGAATACATCCGCCGATAAGAGAACACCGCACGGTTTTAGCTCGTCACGTAAACGAGCACAGAATTCGTTGATTGCCTTGCAACGTGATTCCAAGGTGCTCTCCTGAGAATATATGATTTCACTAACGTTGCCATCCGATGGGAAGCGCAAATAATCAAACTGCAGTTCATCAAAGCCAAGCAGGGCTACTTCTTTGGCAATAGCGATATTGTAATCCTGCACCTCAGCAAGAAAGGGATCGAGCCACGCTGACCCCTCAAAATCAGTCCACAAGTCGCCATTTGGCTTATGCACTGCCAGTTCCGGATAAGCTGTAGCCAACGTTGAATCCTTGAAGACTACCAGACGTGCAATAGTGTAAATGCCCTTCTCCTTGCAAAGTGCCAAGAACTGTTTGATATCCATCACTCTGGGCTGGTATGCCCCGCTTTGCTGGGCTTTGACTTCCGCGCTGGGATAAGCTAACCAGCCACGGTCGTTCTTCACATCTACTACAATAGTGTTCAGTTCCGTGCGCTCGACGAGTTCGATAAGCTCACGCACCCTTTGCTCGCTGGTCAAAATGCCCAAAGGCATGTAAATGCCCCTAACCTCGAAACGTTTTAGGTAAACATCCATTTCCGTGACTGGGCCAACCGGCGCCTCAAAACGGTCATAATCCACTGCCGCAGCAACAAGTGTTAGAGAAGGGGGTAAGTCACGGAAGGCATACTGCCCATCTGCGTCGGTGAGGGTAGAAGTAACCACCTCTCCGGCTGAAAGCAGCGTCACTTCCACATCGGCTAAAGGATGTTTATCTGTGCTATCTCTGACTACACCACGCAACGTATTGGGACGCAACAGGATGGAAGCCGTATCGCCGCTGCTGTACTGGTATTCGACTGCTGCGTACCCATCGGCTTGGATGGACAAAAGCGAACCATGGTGCAGGCGTTTGATGACCACAGTGCCACTGGCATCGGTCATGAAATGATCGGAACCACAAATTACCAATGAACCAGATACAGGCTGCCCTGAGTAGAGGTCCAGCACCTGAACTTTGGTCTCTGTAGAACGCAGGGCAAAATCCTGCACTTTTTGCCCATGAAAGACCGCCGTGCTGGGCTCGTAACCTGGCATGGATGCGTTCAATAGCGTCCCTGTTCGGATATGGTGCAGGGCATAGTAACCTTGTTCATCCGCCACGGTCGAAAGGTGTCCTGCTGCCACTATGCTTCCTGCTAGCGGCGTTCCGATTTCGGCGTCCGTTATGATTCCAGAGAGGACAGTAGGTGTTAGAGGGATAAGCAAAGGCAGAGTCTGGATCGGAGATCTGCCCTCAGGTACTTCCACTTCCAGCGGAAGATATCCATCTCCATGCACGGTAATAGTTTGCATGCCGCATATCCAGCCCAAATCGAAACGGCCAGCCCTATCGGAGTACAAAACTCTCCTGCCAGTCTGGACGACCGCACCCGAAATAGACTCACTAGTCAAGGCATCACTGACCACACCGTGAACCCGTCGAGGATGCCACAGGATCACAAAGGCTACTGCCAGGAATATTATGACAATGAATAAGGAGATAACAGCGAACAGAAATCGACGCATTTGTCCCAAGGCTCAAATGAGATAAACAAATTAGCAGCGCAATCTGTTTTAGCCCACGAAAAAACACCTGATCAGCTAGAGCTGCTTAAGCCCCCAGCGTTGACGATAAGAATCCTTAAAACTAGAGAAACATCTTAGATACAAAGAAATAAAAATGAAAACCATACAACTAGGTTACCTTTCCATCTGAACCACTACAGGTTGTGTTTCTCTCTCATCTGTAACCGAATATACAGCACCCACAGCGATTTGCCTGGCGTTGTCAAAAAACAGCCTATCCATTACAATAGTGCGCAGTGCAGCGGGGGGGAAATCTCCTCTAGAGTTTTGTAACCTTCATAATTATAGACGTTTTCATAGAGCAAATATGTTCCTCTTTTGCTCTTTTCCTGTCCCCTCTGGACAGGTATTTCTTGCAAGCCCTGATTCTCTGGTCGAATTGTCCGTATAATGAAATACAAACCATTCCAGGGAGACTTCACATGAATGCTGAGCAAGTGTGGCAAGCAGTACTCGGCGAGTTACAATTGCAGCTAACCAAGTCTACTTTCGATACTTGGGTCAAAAATACCCACGTGCTTAGCTACGAGGACGGCACATTTGTTATCGGAGTGCACAATGCTTATGCCAAGGACTGGCTCGAGAACCGCCTTCTCACGACTATCAAGCGCACCCTAATAGGCATTGTTGGTCAGACTGTAGAGATCAAGTTTGTTGTCCATCCACGCCGCAGCAGAAAGGCCACACCGGAAAACATTCTGTTGAAGTTAGAGGATCAGGGTGAGGAAATTCCCAGTTCTCTGCCTCGCGCTGCGCGGTCAAAAACACAGACAAGCCATACGCAACGATCATTTGCGAGTACGGGCTTGAACCCAGGGCTTACCTTTGAAACGTTCGTTGTTGGCAACTC
>JBMFPM010000049.1:0-9446 GCA_049969135.1 Anaerolineae bacterium | reverse complement strand
CTTGGGATTCACTTGCAGGCTCACGCAGCCCATGCCTCCTCTGGTCAGGAGAAAGATAGGCCGCAAAAGGCGCATATTAGCCAACACAACTTCCAGCGTGGCTAGCCGAGCCAGTTCTTCGGCGTCAGCCTGAGGATTGGCAGCGACTAGCCGGGCCATGATCGGATCCCAATAAGCAGGATCTGCATCCCAAGCCGCATCCACCAAGACAGGGTTCGTCGTCACGAAGGAAGCTCCCAAGTACATCGTGTACTTGAGAAAAGCGGCATAATCATTGCCCAACTCAGTGCTATTGAGGCCCGCTACGCGCATCTCAGCGATCCGACGCAAATTGCTGCGCTGGAACGCCTCAGCCATATTCCGGATATATTCACAAATCGCACCACCTACTAGTTTCTCAGCCTCAAACTCTGGCTGCTTCGCCTTCTCGGCGATAAACCTGGCTTTGGCTTCCTCCTTCCATGCCGCAAGTAGTTCATGCGCTGCAGGGGAGAAAAGCGCCTCCCAATCGGCTAAGAGCCGCAGATTCGCCATTATCTCTTGCCGAATCCCTTCATCCGTCAGCACTTGGCTACCATGGAGAGCTTTGTTCTGCAAGTTCCACTTGGTCAGCATAGAACACAAATCAAGGGTTAAATGGGTTAGAAACGCGATGCCGCTCTTCCGTATACCTGGTGTGCCGTCAATGAGGCGGCCAGCAAGGATCTCCCGTAATTGACGGCACTGTGTAGGGAAATCTGCCGGCTGGGAGAAAAACAGCAAATGGTCTGCAGCCTCTTCACTTTGTCCTGCTTCGATCATGCCCAAAATGTCACTCATGACAAAAGAGCGTTTTTGTTCCAATTCCCTAGCGATTCGCATTTCCAGTTGAGTTTTGAGTTCCATGCATATCTCCTTTCAAAGTCTGTCAAGGTTGATCGCACTACAAGGCCACAAATGGCGCCAGGTGCTTGGCGAAATGGGCCTGCAACACTGCAAAATATCTCTCTTCATTGTTTTGTAGCACCTCCTGCAACCGGTCACGAAAACGATAGGTTCCATCGGTGTTCTTTTCTGTCAACACAGAACCAAAGGTCACATGGAGGACTTGGCGCCCGTCAAAGAGATCTAGCACACTAGCGAGTTCCGCATCTGATAACTGGTCAGTGATTGGCAATCGGTCCAAATCGGCAGAAACGTGATAGGTGGCTTTATCCGTTTCATAGTGTTGGCGTGCAAAAAGCAATATCTCTCGGAAAAGCTCCGGAGCAATGCCGGCGATGGTACGCAGAGCCTCTAAGTAGCTCGTACCCGCTGTTTTAATATGCCCCAACTTACCCACACGGTGGGCGAAAATAGGATAGACGCTGAGCTTGTCCGACCCAGAGTGAAGGCTAAGCTTGTAGGGGCCCAAAGCTTGGGCGATGGCTACATGCTGCTTCAACTCTGTTTCGAAGGCATTCAGATCACCCATATAGTCCACGCCCTTTTCAAAGCGTCCCACGAAACGCGGAGCCAGACTTACCCAATGGACCCCCAACCGGCGCAGTTCGCTGGCGATGAAAAAGTGCTCCTCGGGCGAAGTGGGAGTTGCTGTCTCGTCCACTGAAACCTCTAATTCAAAGCCCTGCTCTGAGCTTGCTTGGCTGGCTCCTGTTACTGGAACGCGCTGCCCCATCCTATCCTTCAAATAACGGTACATCTGCACTGTATGGGCAATAGCCCGCCCATACTTAGCCGCTGCACGCCACAGGATCTCACGGTCGAACACAAGCACAGCATCTTGCAGGGCAAAAGAACGCCTAAGATAGCGATGTTCCATGGCCTGCAGGGTGTCCTCCAATATACCCCAAGGCAATGCCTGTAGCTTGGTCATCACCTCTTGCTCAGATGCTTCAGGTACCGCATTGTCCACATGGTCACCTGGATCAATGGTGAAAAGCGTATAGCCAGCAGCAATGAATAGGTCAAAATCAGCCGCATGTTTGACATGGTCGGCATCGGCACCCCAAGGTTGCTGCCACCCTTCCTGGAAGACGCCCCATATCGCCTCGTCGAGCACCTGCTGGGGAGTGCGCCCAGTGCGCGAATTTTCACGAACGGATTGTTGTGCAAAGACTGGCGCAATGCCCGTCCCACGGACGGCTCGCACATGGCCCGGAGTGGCTAAACCCAGGCGATCGCCAAAGCCAAAGGATGTCTGTAAACCAAGAGGGACCGGCCTTAGCCAGGGCAACCGTGCGCGCAAGGCAGCAGCATTGGCTGCAGAAAGCGGGCAAAGCCAAATATCATCCGCGGCTTGGGCTGCACGCTCAAATCCGGACGCATCGCCACGTATGCCAAGCCATTTCTTGCCCGTTTGGTCATCGCGAGCAAGGAAGAATACCGTCCCAGCCCTCTCGATCACTGAACGAGGGTAGACAGTTAAACCACTGATCGTACCTAGCTCCACATCAATCCTCCGTTGCATCAAAGCAGTATACAATGCTTGTCCCGTATTATCCCGCGACCTCGGCCTCCGCAACGGTATGGCACATGACGAGAACCATCCATTGGCGGCATCAGCGCTAACCGCTACATACCACACTTACTGTGATTTGTCAAGCAAGCTATTCCGACCTTAGAACAGAATGCAGGGATTCTCCAGACGTCGTTTGGGGCAATTTTTGACATTCACATGAATTCGCTTATAATGACAAAATAATCGGGCGGAACTGGGAAAGAAGCAGTGATGTGCCACTGAAGGGGAAACCCCGTTGCCGCTCGTCCTCAAAACAGTGCAGAAGAAAGCTTTCCTCAAGTGAAAGACATGGCTGGGCTCCCACGATGGTGAGCATGCTCAACCCAGAGCACCGCGACATCAGAGAATTTCCCAGCAACGGTAGCGGTGCTGCTTTTCTACGCAGGCACACAACGGCGGAGCTTGCCTGCCATCCTGTGAGATTTTCTGGGATATAGGGGGCAAAACCATGACTGAGACCGATACCGAGAAGCCAGTTGTTCCATCTCCCAAAATTGTAGCTATCATCCCTGCTTATAACGAAGAGCGGTTCATTGGCAGCGTAGTGTTGCAATCCCGCAAGTATGTAGATGCGGTCATTGTCGTGGACGATGGGTCCAGCGATGCTACCGCAGAGATTGCTGAAGCCGCAGGCGCCATCGTTATCCGCCACCCGCAAAACCTGGGCAAAGGCGCTGCGCTCAACACCGGCTTCCGTGAGGCACGAAAACTTCTGCCACAAGCAGTGGTGATCCTTGACGCCGATGGCCAGCACCAAGCCCGCGACATTCCACTTGTTGTCCAGCCAGTGTTAAATGGAGAAGCCGACATGGCTGTCGGCTCCCGCTTTCTGGACATTCGAAGCCCTGTCCCGCGACTGCGTGCGCTGGGTATGCATGCCCTCACCTTGGCTTCCAACTTGGGTTCTGGAGTGAGTGTGTGCGATTCGCAGACCGGGTTCCGCGCCTTCTCTAAAGAGGCACTCGCTAACATCGCCTTCCGGGCTCGCGGCTTCTCGGTAGAGTCGGAAATGCAATTCTTGGCGAAGGAATTGGGCTTGAGGATCACAGAAGTACCCATTTCAGTGAATTATACAGATGCTACCAAGCGCAATATGATTGCCCAAGGGCTTGAAGTATTGAACGGAATCCTGCAGTTAATGGGTCAACACCGCCCGTTGCTTTTCTTTGGTGTGCCTGGCTTCACCATGCTGCTCCTTGGCTTGTGGTGGGGCTATCGCGTTGTGGACATTTACCGCAAAGTGCAGGAACTAGCCATTGGCTATGCCCTGCTCGCGGTGCTCCTGTGTATTGTCGGCAGTGTGATCTTGTCCACGGGTATTACCCTACACACCCTCCGCGCGCTGCTCCTCGAGTTGGTACGGAAACGAGAGTGACACTGTACACAATGCTAGCTCCAAGAGGCGGGTCTGCCGATCAACAGGACACTACCCTCACGCAGACCAACAGCGCGAAAAGCATACCTCTTGCCAGCGTGATCATTGTCAATCACAACGCACGACAGTACTTGGAACCATGCCTCCATTCGTTGCTGAGCGATGATCACTCTTCCCCTGAGATTATCCTCGTAGATAATGCTTCTGCAGATGATAGTGTGCCCTATGTGCAGCGAGCCTTCCCTAACGTGCGGATAATCTGCAACCAAAACAACGTGGGTTTCGCTCAAGCTTGCAACACAGCAGCTCAACACGCCCAGGGACAGTATCTGGCCTTCCTGAACCCCGACACAGTAGTCAGGCCTGGGTGGCTGGAAACGCTCATCGCCGCGCTGGAAGCAGATCCGCTGACAGGGCTGGCAACACCCAAGATCCTGCTGCTAGCTAATGCAGAGCGCATCAATACCTGCAGCAATGAGATCCATTGCACTGGGCTGACCTTATGCCGTGGCTTAGGCATGGCTCATAATGCATTCCCTTGCCAGGAAGAGGTGAGCGCAATCTCCGGAGCAGCGTTTGTCATTCGGCGTGATCTCTTCATAGCATTGGGTGGGTTTGACGAAGCCTTTTTCCTCTACATGGAGGATACGGACCTCTCCTGGCGCGCACGCCTAGCTGGATACCGCTGCCTGTATGTGCCTTCCTCTATTGTGCTGCATGACTATGTATTGCGTTTTGGCCCCCTGAAGACCTTCTACCAGGAACGAAATCGCTATCTGATGTTGCTCAAAGGGTTACATTGGGCAACGCTGCTGGTCCTCTTGCCCGCACTGCTCCTGGCAGAAGGGATAACCTGGGGCTTTACGCTATTGCGCGACCGCGCGCACTGGCGCAACAAAATCCGGGCTTATCAGTGGATCGCAAGCCATTGGCAAGAAGTAATGGGAAAACGCAAGTTGACGCAGCGCTCGAGAAAGGTGCGCGATCGCGATCTCCTCCAGCGTTGCACGTACCGTCTGGCTTATGGACAGTTAGATACCGGCATCCTTGGGCACATGGCTGGCTTAGTCTTGGATCCTTTATTTTTCATCCTGCAGAAACTCGCTTTAGCTTTCATTTGGTGGTAAGGCATGCGCATCGCCCACGTCACGGCTACTTTCCCGCCCCACTACGCAGGGACGGGCATGGTGTGCTACCACAACGCCCTCGGCCTAGCCAGGCTAGGCCACGAGGTGACCGTATTTACCGCCGATTACCCGCCATGCCGCCCTGTGTACCCCAAAGAGATGGAGGTACAGCGCTTAAAGCCATGGTTTCGTGTGGGCAATGCACCGCTCTTGCCCGGACTGTTACAGATCGCAGGATTCGATCTCATCCACCTGCATTATCCCTTTTACTTTGGTGCGGAGTTGGTCTTGTACAAATCGCTGCGCAGCGGTTCGCCATATGTGCTGACCTATCACCAGGATGTGCTCTTCCCTGGCCCCTTGCGCCTTCCCGAAAAGCTGCATTACCACCTGGTCGGCAAACGCATTTTGGAGCGAGCGTCCAAGGTACTCGCTACCTCTTGGGATTACGCCCGCTCCTCACGACTGCAAGAGCTACTGCAAACCAAGCCTGCCACCGTAGACGAACTGCCCAATGGGGTGGACACGGAACGCTTCCACCCCGCCGTAGATGCCAGAGCACTGCGTGCACACTACGGATTAGCAGCAGATGAGCGTGTCGTCCTGTTCGTTGGCGCATTGGATCGAGCACATTTCTTCAAAGGCGTGGCCGTGCTGCTGCAGGCACTTGCCCACGTGCGCGATCGGCACGTTCGCCTACTGATCGTTGGCGATGGAAACCTCCGCCCAGCGTATGAACGACATGCTTCGCTGCTTGGTTTGGACAAGCGGGTCATTTTCTGCGGTCAGGTGTCAGATGCCGAGTTGCCAGCTCACTACGCGCTATGTGACCTGCTGGTACTCCCCTCCACAACCATGGGCGAAGCCTTTGGCTTGGTGCTGCTAGAGGCTATGGCTTGTGGCAAACCCGTGATCGCCAGCAACCTGCCGGGCGTACGTTCCGTGGTGCATGACGGCAAGGATGGCTTGCTTGCCCAACCCGGAGACGTGCGTGATCTAGCAGACAAGATGCGCATGATGCTGGATGATCCCCAACGGCGACATGAAATGGGAGAGCTAGGCCGCGCTAAGGTAGAAGAGAAATACGCCTGGCACAAGATCATCCCACGGCTGGTGCAGGTATATGAGGAGGTGCTCCAGGAGCAGAGATGAGGCAAATACAGAGTCATGAAGAACAAAAGATGACCGCACCTATGTACCTATGCACCCATGCTCCACTGCTCCACCCCAGTCTAGAGTATCAATATGCTTTCGATTTGTGTGCTGTAGAGGCACAGCACACAGGAGGACAGGTGGCACTTTTTGCCAGCAGTCCCTTCTACGCACGTGAGTTGCTCAAGCGCCTGGCAGGTTGCGAGATAACTCTTGTTGCCATAGGCGAGTGGAGTCGCTGGGCACATGACCTGCAGGCGTGGCTTGGAGCGGAGATAGCCCCTTCCGCATTCTCCCTAGCACCACCATATCATCGTACCCGTGTCCATTGCGCCGTGTGGGCTGAGCCGGAGCGGACCAGTGGAGCACAGGCACTGCGAGACATGGGAGAGATGCTACTCCCCGGGGGAAAGCTGTGCGTCATCGCTTCAGGCTGGCTGGCGCGGTTCCTGCCAGAGTGGCAGCGAAACAAAAGCCGGCCCAGCACACACCCAGCGGGATTGCGGCAGGCGATAGCATGGCTGCGGCATAGTGGGTTTGCAGTCAAGGCTTGTGACGGCTTTCACGGCCCACAGAGCATCCTCTGGGGCTATGCCTCACGGTGGATGGAGCGCCTGGGCAGGGGTGACTCGGCAGACCGCTGCCTGTTCCAGATGCGGGCAACCTATGCGGTGCGCGGCTGGCAAGCCCTTCTAGCGCCGGTGGGACTGACATGTGCGCGACGGCAGTAAAAGATTCCCTAGCGGATTATGACGACGTTTGCTCTTGCTCTCCTGGATGCCGCCTGATAATCCCCGGCAGGTGATCAAAATGTCGGTCAAAACAGTAAGAACATCAGTAGCTGTGAGCGAGTTAGCAGGTTAATGAGCAATAATCATCTTTTGTCAGCCATGGACAAACTGGATGCTTGGCTGGAAACAATGCGCAGCCCAGAGGGTTACTGCGGGCCGGTGGCGCACTGGTGGCAGAATTGCCTGCAGTTCACCGGAACGGGATTGGATTGGCGCTACGAAGGCATCATCATCGGCTACCTGAACCTATATCGCAAGACCGGCGAGGAAGACTGGCTAGCCAAAGCCCGCCGGGCAGGCGATGACCTGGTGCAAGGACAATTGCCCACCGGCAACTTCCACAATTCCAGTTTTGAATTGAACCCATACTCCGGTGGGACACCCCACGAAGCTGCGTGTGACCTGGCTCTCTTGCACCTCGCAGAGACATTGCGGGCAGAGGATGACCCTGATTGGATGACCTATCTCAGAACTGCTGAGCGCAACCTGCGCGACTATTATCTCACGGTGCTATGGGATGAGCAGGCGCGCGCCTTTCGCGATCATCCATACATCCCCTCCTTCGTCCCCAACAAGAGCGCCACGCTGAGCGAGGCATTGGTCAAGATGGCGCAACTGACCGGGGACAGTGCCTGGGTTGAGTCCTACGCTCAGCCAGCCTGGGAGGCGATCCTGGCGCACCAAGTACGGGATGGGGCTCTGGACGGAGCTATCTACCAGTACAGCCAGAACGGGAAACCAGTGCTCAAGTTTTTCCCTTACTATATCGCACGCTGTATCCCTGGCCTTGTAGCAGGGTATGAATGGACAGAGGACGAACGCTACCTGGAGGCCGCTTGGCGGGCAATGGCTTTTGTCCTGCGCTGGCGCTACGAAGATGGTAGCTTCCCTCAGGTGGTCTATCCCGGCGGGCGGGTCAACCGCTACCCGCAGTGGATCGCTGCCGTGGGTGACATCCTGCGCGCGCTGACGCTGCTCCAGGCATACGGCTTTGACGCCGACCCCGAGCCCACCCACGACTGGTTGCTGCAAGGGCAGCAACCCAACGGAGCCTTCCGCACTGCTTGGGGCTTTGCCGCCCAGACGACACAGCGACCAGCGGGTCCCTTGCCCGAATTCCGCGACCTGCTGCCCGTTTGCGGCTGGAATGACAAAACCTTCCGCTACCTGACGGAGATGCTGAGCGAGGAAGCAGAGGTGCTGGGGAGAGAAAAAACGGAATATAGAACACGCGACACTCCTCACTCCTCACTCCTCACACCCTACGAAACTCCCTGCCTCTTGCGCGGCGAGCAACTGTATTATCGCGAAGGGGAGACAGCGATCGAACTGCGGCGCGGCAAAGATGTCCTCTACCGCTGGCAAAAAGGAACACCATGGGCAGAAATATGCGCGTGGGAATTGCTGTGGAAGTAGGGGTTGGGGGATTTCTCGTTTCCAAGGTTAAGTTTAGCGGATGATGAGCATCGCCAAGTTCACCAGGATATGGGACGGGTGGCGCGGCAAGCGGACGCGCACTCTGCTTTACCATAGCATCGCCGATGACCCCACGGATCCACTCGCTGTTTCACCCTCTGGGTTCGTCCAACAAATGGAATGGCTAGCCCACCACGGTTTCAGAGTAATTTCGACCGAAGAACTCAGGAGAGCAATCTACCAAGCGATTGACCTGCCTCGGACTGTTGTCTTGACTTTTGAGACGCGACATGCGATTTCTTCGATATAGCTTTGCCTGTGCTGCGTCGCTACAGCTTTCGTGCTACGGTCTTTGTACCCACCGGAAAAGTTGGGCAGGCCAGCAATTGGAGTAAGGCCCGCCCGCCAAGGCCGCTGATGAGCCAAGGGCAACTCGCCCAGTTGGTGGGCATGGGTGTTGATCTAGGTAGCCACACAGTTACGCATCCCTCGCTCCCTGCCCTTGACGAAGAAGCCTTGATGTACGAGTTGAAGGAGTCTCTCGCTTACCTGCAAAGTCTTACGGGACAGGACAGCATTCCCTTCGCCTACCCGTATGGACGGGCAGGCAAACGAGAGCAGGCTGCCGTTAAAAGGGCCGGATATACAAGTGCTTATCTCGCGGGAGGATTGTGGGGAAATGGAAAGGGCAGCGATCTCTTCTGCTTGACACGGGATGTGATCCGTGGTGATACCCCTCTGGCTCAGTTTATCTCCACTGTGAATGGTTGCGCCGATCTGCGGACAGCACTAGGCGACCTCGCCCGGCGTTTCCGTGGAAATAGGGGGAGCACGGAATGAACTCTCTCTACACGCTTTGGAAAGGCTGGAACGATCATGCAGCAATGTTTTTGGGAATTGGTTTGGTGGCTGCTGCGGCCTGGAACTGGTGGCTGTGGCAGCAGGACCGCGCACTTGCCCTGCGCCCCCGCCCCTCTGCACCCCTGCCCTTATGTTCCCCTTCTCCTCTGCCCAAAGTGAGCGTCTTGGTCGCTGCCTGGAACGAAGCAGAGATGATACGCGAGCATATCCAGTCCTTCCTGGGG